>CAYYHN010000156.1:5592-8282 GCA_964471245.1 uncultured Rhodothermaceae bacterium
CATCCATGACTTTCCCTCGTTGATGAATACAGTCTTTAGCTTTCTACGGGATCAGACGACCGTGCACGATGCGTGCGCGCCCGGCATAGTCGTGCTGCAAGGCGACATGCACATAGCCTTGTTGGCTGAGCATCGGGACGACGGCTTCGGCATAGTCCGAATGTGTCTCAAAGACAAGGACACCGCCCGAACCCAGCATGTCCTGCGCGTGTAGGCCGATAGCTTGGTAGAACCGGAGCGGGTCATCGCCCGAAAACAGCGCAAGATGCGGTTCGTGTGCACGAACCTCCGGTGCGAGCGTCTCGGCTTCGTGATCTGGGATGTATGGCGGGTTTGAAATAATGAGGTCGAACCGATCCCCCAAGACCGTTGGGAAATTGTCGGCAAGGACATCGGCGTGATGCAGCGTGATGGGGAGGCCAAGCGCTGTTGCATTGCGTTGGGCGATGGCGAGCGCATCGGGGCTGATGTCGCAGGCGTGGACGACCGCATCAGGACGCGTATGGCGGATCGCGAGCGGAATGCAACCACTGCCGGTACCGATATCGAGGACGCGTGGGTTCGGCACGTTGTTCATCAAGCCCAATGCGTATTCGACGACCTGCTCGGTTTCGGGGCGGGGAATGAGGACTGCGGGTGAGACCTCCATGCGAAGACCATAGAACTCGGTGTAGCCGAGAATGTATTGCAGTGGTTCGTGCGCAAGGCGGCGGGCCACCATCGCCTCAAAAATAGCTTCCTGTTCCGGTGCTACGTCAGCGTTGGCTTCGGCGAGGAGGTAGGCGCGCCCACGACCGAGTACGTCGCCTAAAAGCCATGCTGCTGTGCGGTCAGGGACCTCGATACCTGCATGGCGCAGGCGTGCCGTCGCATCGGCGAGTAACGTGCGGATCGTGGACAAAACGTTCGTGAAGATAATGTGAGCGAATCGGAAGCGGTTTGCATCGAAAGGCGATATGAGAGCCCGTGAGTCTCACGTGATGATCTAACGAAAAACGCCCGTTTTAGTGGGATTTTTCCTGTAAATCGTATCGGTCAAAACGCTCATGTCATAGGATCGACGCTGCTGCGCATGTATATTGCCGCCCGATTCTAATCATGTTCAGCCAACGCGGTACACACCGGCACGGGTTCGCCCGCCCGGTCTTTTTTTGGTCCCGGAGTGTAAGCGTTTACAAGATAACCATGCAGGTACCTATGACCACGCGTGAAAAATTGAAAGCTCTCGCCGACAACATTTGGTGGAGTTGGAACCCTGATGCCGTTGCCCTTTTCGAGGAGTTAAATCCCGCCGCTTTCCGTGCAGCCAACAACAGCCCGTTGGCTGCTTTGCGTTTGGCAAGCGAAAAGGTACTGGCTAAGAAAAGCTACATCAAGAAAGTGGACACCGTCTACGATGCATTTCAAGCATATATGACGGCTGATCCCGAGCACGGCGATGCACCGCGCGTTGCCTACTTTTGCATGGAGTACGGCCTCCACGAGAGTCTCCCGCTCTATTCCGGTGGCCTCGGCGTCCTTGCAGGGGATCACGTGAAAAGCACGTCGGACCTTGGACTGCCCTTCACCGCTGTGGGCCTCTTCCTGCGTGACGGCTACTTCAAACAGTATTTCAACGAAAAAGGCTGGCAGCAGGCTGAGTTCCCTTCGCTTGATGCGACCGAGCACCCGCTCCACGTCGTCACCGATGGCAGTGGGAACGAGATCAAGGTGAAGGTCCACCTCGGCTGGGAAGAACTGACGCTGCGCGCATGGCGCTTAGATGTTGGGCGCACGAAGCTCTACCTGCTTGACTCCGACATCTCGGAGAACTCCTTCCCACTTCGTTTCCTCACGCGTCGCCTGTATGCTGGCGACCGCCGCACGCGTATCCGTCAGGAGATCATTCTCGGCATTGGTGGCATGCGCATGTTGCGTGCGCTTGGCGTCGAAGCGGATGTCTACCACCTCAACGAAGGCCACTGCGCGTTCCTCACGTTCGAGTTGCTGCGCGAGCGCCAACTGATGGGCTATGACCGCTACAGCGCCGAGCAGTGGGTGCGCGACCATAGCGTCTTCACGACGCACACGCCGGTCATCGCCGGGCACGACCGCTTCGATCCGGGCCTCTTCCTCGACCAGATGAGTGCCTTCCGTGAGCACGTAGGCATGTCGGAGCACGATATCCTCGCCTATGGCCGCGTCAACCCGAACGACATCTCCGAGCAGTTCACGATGACGGTGCTGGGCCTCAAACTGGCAGGCTTGGCCAACGGCGTCTCGAAGCTTAACGGCGAAGTTGCACGTGCCCAATGGCACCACCTGTATCCGCACCGCCCAGTGAACGAGGTACCGATCCAGCACGTGACCAACGGTGTCCATCTGCCGACGTGGACCGCGCCGCATGCGCGCCCGTTCCTCAAGAAGCACCTCGGCAAGAACTTCATGGCCGACCGTAGCAATTCCGACATCTGGGCTAAGGTCGATGATATTCCCGCCGAAGCGCTCTGGGCGTACCGCAACCAGATGCGCAAAGCCTTGGTCGACTACATCACTGAGCACATCAAGGAGCAGACGATGCCGCAATGGCCTGCCCTCGACCCTGATGCCCTCACCATTGGCTTCGCCCGCCGCTTTGCCACCTACAAGCGCGCTCCGCTGATCTTCGAGAACTTCGAGGTCGAGGCCGAGCTGGTCGGGCAGCTCGGCTC
>CAYYHN010000157.1:0-8240 GCA_964471245.1 uncultured Rhodothermaceae bacterium
AGGCCCTGCGTGCGGAGGGACACAGTGTCCGCGTCGTCAGCATGCCGTCGTGGGAGTTGTTCGAAGCGCAACCCGCTGAATACCGCGCTGCCGTGCTGCCGCCTGACGTCACAGCCCGCGTCGCCGTCGAAGCCGGGATCACACTCGGTTGGGAACGCTACGTTGGTACGCACGGCAAAACCATTGGCCTCGACCGCTTTGGCGCCTCAGCCCCCGCCGAGGTGCTGTTCGAGAAGTTCGGCTTCAGCGTGGAAAACGTCGTTGCTACGGCGAAGTCGTTGCTTGCGTAGCCCGCGCATGGGAACTCGCTTCGCTTGTGGGTGAACGAGCGGTAGTGGGAGCTTGTGGATGGTAGGGTAGTGGATTGGGTTTATAGCCCATGTGCTACAGCTCGGGTGCTATCTGTGTGTATTCGTGCCGATCCGTGGTTCATCTTACCCCGCCCGAGGGACTTGCACGTCATTGCAGGCTTGCACCATTCGCGTAGATTCGCGAATCCAACTTGCTAATGGCGAAGCCCTTCGGAGTTCCATAACAGCGTTGCCAACAAGCCGCCCCAACCCCTTCGTGCCATTCGTGGCCCCCATTGTCCCAAGCGTCATCTGTGAATACCCGGGGCTCATCTCAATTATTGCGCAGGCCAGAACATCGTCAGGGCGCCGGGGAGGCAGGTGAAGGTGACGGGCGTAGTGCCGTGGAGTTCGCCGTCGGGGGAGAGGACGAGCGGTTCGGAGGCAAGGATCTCGATGGTGCGTGCGCGGTAGTGGTGCACTTCGGGTGCGTCGACGTGGCGGCCGTCGTAGATGGTCGGGAAAAGGCGCAGGAGGCGACGACGCGAGACCGGATCGAGGACGACGATGTCGATGAGTCCGTCATCGACAGTAGCGTTGGGGGCGATGAGGAAGTCGGTGCCGGTGTAGCGTGAATTGGAGATAGCGAGCAGTACCGCGTCATGCGGGTGGTCGATGCCGTCGAGGCGCAGGGTGAGTGGGTAGGTGCGCAGGCGAAGCATCGTCTGGAAGACGCCCAGCGTGTAGGCTGTGTTGCCGAGCAGCTTGAAGCGTCGCGATGCGCGGTTGGCCTCTGCGGCAAAGCACATGTTGACCACGTTGATGAAATACCGATCGGCACCTTCCTGCGTGTAGTGCCCTACGTCGATGTTGTGGGTTTGACCTGCCTGAATGATGTCGAGCGCTTCCTCAAGGGCACCCGGCATCAGCCCCAGTTCACGGGCGAAGGCGTTGCCTGTCCCCATCGGCAGCAGACCAAGCGGTGGCCTCGTCGCGTCCGTACGCTGCATGAGGCCGTTGACTACCTCCGAGAGTGTTCCGTCGCCGCCAGACGCTACGACACCATCGTAGCCGCTTAGGTCAGCCGTGCGAAGCAGCGCGGTAGCATGGCCGGGGTACGCCGTCATCGCAAAAGTTGGCGTAAGCCCACGCGCCGCACATGCGGCTGCTACAGTATCTTGTAGCGAGGCCGCCCGCCGGTTGCGGGCATGCGGATTGTAGACGATGAGAAGCTTCACAGCAGCAACATTTTGGTAACATGCCCAGAAGCTATCGTTTCGGAAACTGCTGTGCAAATGGCGTAGCAAAGGGAAGTAGCGTAGCGTATACTTTCCTTCGCCATTCCTATAGACGCAGGGACTGCATCCGATGACCTTAGACGATTACGCCCATTGGCTCCGATTGGCACGCTCCTATGCGCGGGTCACCGATGACGCCGAGGACTTGCTGCAAGCGTGCCTTCTGATTGCATTGGAACAGGAACGACTCGACTTCAGCCAGGAGCAAAACCGCCGATGGTTTACAGGCGTGCTCAAAAACCGCGCAGCGATGCAAGCCCGCTCGGCGGTGCGCCGCCGTACCCGTGCAGCACGCCATGTTGACGAGATGGTGCCCGAGCAGGTCGACGTGCCCAATCCATCCGATCAGCACGCGACGACGGAGGTGCATTGGCAACTCGTACGCACCTTTAGTCCTGCCTTGCGCAAAGTAGTCGCACTCATCCTGCTGGGACTCAACCGCAAGGAGATTTGCACGGTGCTCGATCTCACATCGGAGACCTTGCGGCAACGCCTGACGGCCATTCGCAAAACGCTTCGCAAGCTTCCCGACGATTTGCAACGCGAAGCCCTTGCCTTGGCGTACCAGCGCCGCACCAAGCGGGACGATGACCTCGCCATCGGGCTGATTCGGCGGGCGCTGCAGCGGTCCGTTCAGCGACCCGCCAGCCTTGGCCTCCACGACCCCGATGGGCATCTTGTAATTTTTTCTTCCCGGTGATGCTCACGTTTTTACTTGGTGCGGCAACGTATAGGTAAAGGCGCGTCCAAGGGGCGTTTGCCGAATCCTTTCATCCATGATCCAATCCAAGTTATGACTGCTTTTACCGATGTTTCAGCCATCGTTTTTTACGTCAAAGACATCGCGCGTACCACCGCGTTCTACAGCGACGTACTCGGTTTGACGATGGAACAAGCCGAGGCTCACGGCAGCCCCTTAGCCTCGGCAGACCTCGGCACAACTACGCTCGTCTTCATCCAGCACAGCGAACCGCCAGGCCGGAGTCCTGTGGTGGTGTTTGGCCTACCGGGTGGCATCGAAGATGTCGTCGAAGGGCTTGTGCGGCACAACGTTGAGATCGTCGTGCCCGTTTCGGAGGCCCCCGATGGCGGCCTCACCGCCGACTTCTTAGATCCTGACGCGCACGTTCTGAGCCTGTATCAACCTGCAGGCGCACCGCGTCGCGGCACATCGGCGGAGGAGAGCGCATGAGACGTATCTTGATGCTTGTAGGGCTGGCGTGTGTACTCGCTCCCGCTTTGGGTTGGGCCCAAGAAGCCTATACCACCAATACCTTGATCCGTAGCGAAAACCACACGCCTCCGGCTGCCACGGTGGAAGACTTCGCGTGGCTCGTAGGCCACTTTCGGGCCGAAGCGTTGGGTGGCTGGGCCGAGGAAGCCTGGAGCCCACCCGAAGGCGGGAGCATGATGGGCATGTTCCGTCTCATGCGCGACGACGCGGTTGTGTTCTACGAGATGCTCACCCTCACCAACGATGGTGCGAGCGTCGTGCTGAGGCTCAAGCATTTTAATGCGGACCTGACGGGCTGGGAGGAGAAAGACGAGGTTGTTACGTTTCCGCTCGTACGACTTACGCCGCATGCCGCCTACTTCGAGGGCATGACGTTTCACCGCATCGATGCTGACACCGTCGTGGTGTATGTCGCGACCCAGCAAGGTGATGGCGAATTGCAAGAGCTTACATTTGCGTACCAAAGAGTCGCACCATCCAACGGCGACATTGGTCTAGGAGTAGGCTGTGGTGGCTGTTTGAACATCAAGAACGAACCCTGAACTGCTCGGCCTCGTTTGTTCTAAGCATGGCAAACGAGGCCGCATTAGCTTCCGAACCGATACGCTTGCCGCCGCAGCAAGACGAGGAAAAAGGGCACGCCAGTCAAGGCCGTGACGATGCCGACGGGGAGGTCTTGGTTGGGCATGAGCATGCGCGTGGCGAGGTCGGCCCAGAGTAGGAAGACGCTGCCTGCAAAGTAGCTCACAAGTAGCACCCGCCGATGCGGCACGCCGACGAGTGCTCGGACGGCATGCGGCACGATCAGTCCCACGAAGCCAATGGCTCCGGCCGAAGCCACGAGCGCGCCCGTGACGAGCGCAGCGACGAGGATTAGGATGCGCTTGACGGCTTCGACGGGCACGCCAAGGTTGTAGGCAGGCTCTTCGCCGAGGAGCAGCGCGTCCATCGGGCGGGCGAGGACAAGGAGCACCAACAGGCCAATGCCGCAGGCGACGCCGGGAAATAGCAGCCGCTCCCACAACGCATCGCCGAGGGAGCCGAGCAGCCAGAAGAGTACAGCGCGCAGCTTGTTCGGGTCGGGCGAGAGAAACGTGATGAATGACGTCAACGCGCCCATCAGCGCCGACATCGCCACGCCTGCGAGGAGCAGTTGGGCTACGGGTAACGTGCGGCCTTGCCGGGCGACGAGGTAGACCAGCGTCATCGAGATGAGCCCGCCGAGGAAGGCCGCCAGCGGCATCGAGAATGTGGCCGACAGGATGGGTGGCAGGAAGCCGAGGTAAAACAGCGACGCCCCGGCCGATGCGCCGCTGGAAAGGCCGAGGATGTAGGGTTCCGCCAGCGGATTGCGCACCAATGCCTGCATCGCCACGCCCACAATCGCCAGCCCGCCACCGACGAGCATCGCCAGCACGGTGCGCGGCATCATCAGATACCACACGATGCGGTCAGCCGTAGGGTCAGGAGGAGCTGTCGCGCCGAACGAGAGGTGATGAAGCAACACGCTCAGCACATCCGCGAAGGCGACGCTGTGCCCAAACGACACGCTTACGCCGACGGATACGACCAGCAGCACGCCAAGCCCAAGACTAACGGAGCCAAGTCGTTTCATGGTTGCTCCGACGTTGATGGCGTTGCCTCGGCAAACAAGTGCGGATGCAGGTACGTTGCCATCTGGTAGGCGGCCTCAACAAGCCGAGGGCCGGGCCGATGCACAAGGTCGGGGTCCAACCCGTACACATGCCCGTTGGCGATAGCAGGCACAATGTCCCACGTTGGGTGGAGAGCGAGCATCGTCGCAGGGTTGTAACCGACCCCGAAGCCGCCGAGGATGACTTCAGGTTTGGTTTCCAGCACGTATGTCTCGCTTAGCACGGGGGCTTTGTTTGCAATCTCCTGCGTGATGCTATAGCCGCCTGCCAGTGCAATCACATCGTGGATGTAGTTGCCGGCCCCGAAGGCAAAAAGCTGGTCGTCGCCGATGAGGTAGAGTACGTTCGGGCGATAGCTGAGCGTGTCGGTCATTGTGTGCAATTCAGCGACGGCACGGCGCAGCGAGTCGGCATGGGCCGAGGCGATAGCACCTGTGCCGAGTACGTCGCCGATGGTTTCGAGGCTGTTAAAGACATCATCGAGGGTTTCGGCCTTGAAGAACAACGTCGGGATGCCCAGCCCTGTAAACGTGTCGGCATCCCGCTCGGCGTTGACGGCCGCCGTCGCCAGCACCACCTGCGGGTTCAGCGCAGTAATTGCTTCGTAGTCAATGGGGAACAGCCCGTAGCGGGGCAATCCTTCGATAGCAGGTGGGTAGGTATCTGCCGTCGCAGCGCCGACCATTTTGTCGCCTGCGCCTGCTGCGAAGACCGTTTCCGTCAGGCTTGGGGCGAGCGTCACGACACGAGCGATCTGTGCTGGGATCGTCACCGTGCGCCCAAGGTCGTCCGTCACGACCCGCGTAGCCGCTTGCTCGGCTTGTGGGTGGCAAGCAACAACGAGCGTGAGTAGAAGGGCAAACGACAGGAGGCGCATGAGGGCGTTCAAGTTGGCAAGCACCGAATAAGTTGTCATGCCCGCCTGCATGGGGATGACGTAGGTGAAGGGTTGCGGCAGATCAGAGGCAGATGTGGGCTTGTAGGCTAGTCACGGTCGCAAGATCTCAAAAGCCGCTGCGAAAAGCCATGCCTGCGCCGAAGATCCACAGTTAAGGAAGAGACGCTGGGAGATTGGTGAAGACGCGTACCGTAAAAGGTCGAATGGATTGACGGTGTGGACTAGGTTTGGCACGACATAGGGGTGAAGACTCAAGAGCCAAAAGCCGCGACACTCAGTATCCACGTTGCCAACTACCGAGAACCATTTCGTGCGTCGCTATGGTATTTCGTGCGTAAATCTTGCATCTTCGTGGCAGGGCAGGCTCATCCTTCGGCCTTCAGGATTCTGCATTCATCATTCTACCTTCCTATGTCTTCGTCTTGGCGGGTGCGCCTTTCGCTAGCGCTCAACTTTTTCGTCATCGCCATCCTGCTGAATACCGTCGGCATCGTCATCGACCGTGTGATCGACGATTACAGCGTGGCGCGTACTACGGCGGCTTCGCTGGAGGCCTTTAAAGACCTGACCATTGCGGCGGCGTCGTTCTTGTTGGCGTCGTACGTACCACGCTTCGGCTACAAGCGGACGATGCTGCTCGGGCTGCTGGCCGTCACGCTGGTCTGCATGCTCGTCGCTACGGTCTTTGGCTTCTGGGTGACGCCGGTGCTGTACGTGGTCGTCGGTATCACATTTGCTATGATGAAAGTCGCCGTCTATTCGACCATTGGCTTGATCACGAACACGCAAGATGAACACGCTGGGCTGACCAACGTGCTCGAAGGCGTCTTCCAGATTGGTGCGATGACGGGTCCACTGATTTTCGGCTTCATGATCGCCCGCAGCACGTGGACGGATACGTATTGGATCATCGCTGTGATGACCGCGATTGCGTTGGTCTTGCTGCTGACGACGCCGCTCGACGAAAGCGAAGTCGAGGCGCATGCGTCAGAGGCAGGCTTCATGGAGATGTTCAAGCTGCTGCGCAAACCCGTCGTCTGGACGTTCGTCATTTGTGCATGGCTCTACGTGATGATTGAGCAGAGCTTCGGCACATGGATGCCGACGTTCCACCGCGAAGTCTTTGGCCTTTCGGCGGCGCTCGCAGCCTCGTTCATGACGTTCTACTTTGGCTCCATCGCCCTGACGCGCTTCCTTGCAGGCTACCTCTCGAAACACGTCTCGTGGTACATCTTGCAGACCGGCTACCTCATCGCCGCCTTCGCTGTTACGCTCATCGTCCTGCTCTCGACGGGCAGTGTTGCCTCAGGCCCCGAAGTCACCTCATGGACCGACGCACCGCGCTTGGCGTTCCTGTTTGCCACCGTCGGCTTCTTCATCGGCCCCGTCTATCCGACCATCTCGTCGCTGGTCTTGAGCAAGCTCGAAAAGACGCAGCAGAGCGCGATGACGGGCCTGATCATCATCTTCTCCGCCCTCGGCGGCACCACCGGCTCGTTCATCATCGGCCGCCTCTCCGACATGGAAGGCCTCACCACACACGATGCCTTCTTTTTCCCCCTGCTGCCGATCGTTCTGCTTGTGCTGATGCTCATCCCCTACAAGCGTATCACCGACAAGCTGTAAGCTAGCACAAACGTGCTGAGATCCATGTCTGATTGGGATGCTGCAACGGCGGAATGGTATGCTGCCAAGTATGGCGAATACCCAACCAACCGACTCGCCGTAGACGCACTCGATTTTGCCACGGATGCCACGGTTGTGGATGTTGGCTGTGGGACAGGCGCGGCCCTACGGCATGTTGCGAAATACGTCACCAGCGGCGCATTACTTGGCATAGATCCCGTGCCACGTATGATTGAGCTAGCCCGCGAAAAGACAAGCGCTCATCCAGCTTCTGGACCCATCACATTTTTCGAGGGCAGCGCAGAGGCGATTCCATTAGAAGACGCCCGCGCCGACGTGGTGTTCGCCTTTGACTCGTTTGACCATTGGAGCGACAAGCAGGCAGGCTTAGCCGAAGTTCGGCGCATCCTTCGACCTCACGGACGCTTTGTCGTCGTAAAGGACGGCGGCCTTCCCCATGGGAAAAAGGTGCGGCAGGTGTTTATCGATGCGCTACAAGAAGCTGGCTTCCAAGTCGTACACGAGCAGCAACTCGCCGAGGGCAAGGTGACTGCTACCCTGTGGACATGCGCCATCGCTGATCCTGTGTGATGACGCTCGTCCCACACCCCCAACCTCCCATACTCCCAAACCTATTCGTGTCGAAGTGTCTCCACCGGATTGGCGCGGGCGACTTTGAGGGCTTGGTAGCTGACGGTGCACCACGCCACGAGCAGCGCCGCTGCGCCAGCGAGCACCACGGTGCCCCAACCGATGGCGATGCGGAAGGCGAAGTCGTCGAGCCAGCGGTTCATGGCGAGGTAGGCGATGGGTGCGCCGAGCACGAACGCGAGGCCGACGAGGCGGGTGAAGTCACGCGAGAGCAGCAGCAGCAGGTCGGCGAGGGTGGCTCCAAGCACTTTGCGCATGCCGATCTCTTTCGTGCGTTGCGCGGCGATGAAGGCGGCGAGGCCGAACAAGCCGAGGCAAGCGATGAGCAGGGCCAGGGCCGTGAAGGCGTTGAACAGGCTGCCGAAGCGCACTTCGGACGCATACATTTGGTTGTAGGCGTCGTCTACGAATTGGAACTCAAACGGCCGGTTCGGCTCAAACTGCGCCATCGTAGCCTCGAGTGCCGCTAGCGTCTCTGGAATATCGTCGGCGCGCACCTTGGCGAAGATGTTTTCGAAGGCGTCGGCTTTGGGGTAGAGCGCCAGCGGTTCCATCGGCTGATGGAACGAGAGGAAGTTAAAATCGGCC
>CAYYHN010000158.1:0-4903 GCA_964471245.1 uncultured Rhodothermaceae bacterium
CTTCCTTGGCCTCGACAACATCGGCGTGTTCGACCGCAGCAAGCCTTTGCCCACCGGCGGCCACATCGACCAAGCCGACGGCACCGCGTGGATGGGCATGTTCTGCCTCAACATGCTCGCGATGGCGCTGGAACTCGCTAAGACGAAACCCGCCTACGAAGACGTCGCCACCAAATTCTTCGAGCACTTCGTCTACATCGCCAAAGCCATTAACGATAACGACGGCGGCCTCGGCTTGTGGGACGAGGAAGACGGCTTCTACTACGACCGCCTCCACCTCCCCGGCGACGTGAGGATTCCCCTCAAAGTGAAGTCGCTCGTGGGGCTGATCCCGCTCTTCGCCGTCGAGACGCTGGAGCCTGAAACGCTGGCACAGTTGCCGCGCTTCCGGCGGCGGGCCAACTGGTTCATCAAGTACCGCCCCGACCTGATGCGCAACTTGTCGCTCCAGACGGAGGCAGGTGCAGAGGGGCGCTACCTCCTCTCGCTCGTCAACCGCAATCAACTGGAACGCATCCTCAAGCGCATGCTCGACCCCGCGCAGTTCCTCAGCGACTATGGGCTGCGCTCGCTCTCGAAGGAGCACGAGACCAATCCGTACGCCTTCCACGTGGGCTACGAACGGCACGAGGTGCGCTACGAACCTGCCGAATCGTCCTTACCGCTGTTTGGCGGCAACTCCAATTGGCGCGGCCCGGTGTGGTTTCCAGTCAATTACCTGATGATCGAGTCGCTGGAGAAATTCCACCACTTCTACGGCGAGAGTCTGCACGTGTCCATGCCCAGCACCTCGTCGGATGCTAAAAACCTCCGGGCTGTCGCCAACGATATTGCCCAGCGGCTGTGCATGCTATTTCTCCGCGCCGAAGACGGCCAGCGCCCCTTCAACGGCGGCACGACCCTCTTCCAAACCGATCCCCACTTCCGCGACCACATCCTGTTCTACGAATACTTCCACGGCGACAACGGCGCAGGCATCGGCGCAAGCCACCAGACCGGTTGGACCGCGCTCGTGGCGAAGCTGTTGCAGGGGTGAGTGGGGATTGGATGAGTGGGTGTATTAGAATAACCCAAGTTTGGACCTATGGTTTAAACTTGGGTTGAGTGGACGAGACGAGGAGTCAACGAAACGAAGCGAAGGCGTTTTCCAGCCCTCCTCGACACGTCCTCTCTTTGAATTGTCGTTTCCTCAAGCTTGGACAGATAGGTCCAAACTTGAGTTAGGATAAGGCAGCCCTTTCTATTGCCCAACTCACACACTCAGGTCAATCGGCACAGACTCTCCCAAGTATCTGGGCTGTTTTCTCAAAACCCATACATCCAAGACAGCCTTAACGCGTGCCAAATATTCACGCGCATACGTCTTCATTCCTGTAGAAACGGACACATCTGCTGCGGTAAAGGCGACGGCATCTAAACGATGCTGTTGCGCTAAAAAGAGCGCTCGTTCGCCATGAAAACGCTGCGTCACCACCACAAAGCTTCGCTGCCCAAATACCTGATCGGCTCGGACAATCGAGTCCAATGTTCTGAACCCAGCATAGTCGATGGTAATGTGCTCGTCGGGAACACCTAACGCGACAAGGTCCTGCTTCATCGCGGTAGGTTCATCGTAGTCGCTGCGAGAGTTATCACCACTCACCAAGATATGGCGGACCTTGTTTGCGTGGTAGAGATCGGCGCCAGCTTGGATACGTGCTGTGTAAAACCGATTGGGACGCCCGTTTACTGTTTTGGCTGTGCCCAACACAAGTGCGACAGGCTTTGGGGGTAGATCTTGTAGCTCGGCGTAGACACGCTGTTCGGCGCTGTGTTCGATATAGCTATTGCAGGCCAACACAAGCAACAGAACGGCAAGCGGGCCAAACCAAAGCACATGCCGCCAATGAGACCAGAGAAACTGTTGTGCTTTATTCGTCTTCTGTTTCACTCTACTACAGGCTTTTTAATGGAGTGACCCACAGGCTTTTTCAAAACCCAGTCACCCAAATACATCCATCCACATACACTCACAACCTCTAAGACAGTCCCTCCCCACGAACGGTATTCAGGGCTGCCATGAATCAGCATATCCAGCAGCGTACATAACGCAAAGAACATAGCCATGCTCAGTACGCTCTTGACGCTGAGTGGATAGAACCACGTAGCCATCTTTCTTTTGCCTTTTTCGTAGGTATTGATACCAATTAGCACACTTGCCAGCACCACAAAAAGGGCACTGTAGGCATTGAACGGTAAGCCAAGAATGGCCCACACACGGGTAATAACGAGCGTACCTAAGACCACGACAATCACCAAGCAGATGTGACTAGTTAAGGCGAGCCAATCCGTTTTCATGTCCATGAACTTGTACGTCTACAGAGGGTGCTTCGTCAACTTCTAACGTGCCAAGACAATCTCTAGCAGATTGGCCCCAAAGTCAATGCCTTTCCGGCATGCAGTTGCGTCGTTCTTGAGACACGCACGAACTACAACACATGAGCTAGCATCACTGATGGACATAAAGCAAGCATCGAATTGTTTACGGTATAGTCGTATTGAGTGCGACGTTGGAAGCAAGACCCAATGGCCAACAGCCAATAGCCAACAGCCACAGCGCTCAGCAGTGAGGTACTCGAATACCGTCAACCTTTGCGAGCGCCGCTATATTCTCACAGATCCATCACACCGAAGTAACGATTCGTCGATTTCGTGCAACCGATAAAACAATGCGCTATGTTTGGCGTGGAAGAGGCCATACTACCGATCCAGACCGTTTTTCCTGTACCCGCATTCTGATGGCGAATATTATCCTTCGGCCCGGCTGGCAAGGCCGCGAGCAAGACGTAACCGACCACTCGACGTACCGCAGCCGCCGTTCCTTTATCAAGCAGATGGGCCTCGGCTCCATTGGGCTGGCAACGGTGAACCCGCTGGCGTGTTCGTCAACGAAGGCGAATGCTGAAACCATTGCAGCATTGGCACCAGACGGGCCGCTGGACACGATCCCTAGCAACGCCCCACGCGAAGGGTATCCAGCGCCGCGCAATGCCGCCTTCAGCGTGCCCGAGCGTCCGCTGACAGATCGGATTCCAGCGTCTTCGTACACGAACTTCTACGAGTTCAAAAACAACTCGGCGGACCTGAAGAACGTGTGGCCAGTGACGGGTGCGTATGAGCCCTATCCAATGACACTCGAAGTCGGCGGCTTGGTCGAGAAGGAGTTCACGATTGACCTTGAGCAGCTTATCCGCGAGATGCAGTTGGAGGAACGCATTTACCGCTTCCGGTGCGTCGAGGCGTGGTCGATGACGGTGCCGTGGACGGGCTTCACGCTGAAGAAGCTCATCGAACGCTGCAAGCCGCTCTCTACAGCGACCCACGTGAAGTTCCTGAGTATCAACCGCCCCTCGCAGATGCCGGGAATTCGTAGCAGCGCAAGCTTCTACCCGTGGCCGTATTACGAAGGACTGCGGATGGATGAAGCTGTGAATGAACTTGCTTTTGTTGTCATTGGTATGTTCGGCGAGCCGCTGCCGAAGCAAAACGGCTCACCGTGGCGGTTAGCCCTGCCGTGGAAGTACGGCTACAAGGGCCCCAAAGCCGTGCAGCGCATTGAGTTCGTCGATGAAGAGCCCGGAACCTATTGGCATGACCTCCAGCCACGTGAGTACTCGTTCCTTTCGAATGTGAACCCCAATGTCCCGCATCCGCGCTGGAGCCAAGCCTCGGAGCGCCACCTGACCACTAGCGTTGAGCGTGCTTCGCGCATCCCGACGCTGATGTACAACGGCTATGAAGAGTGGGTCGGCGACATGTATCCCGAAGAGCCCCGCGGCTAACGTATATACAAGTCAACATCCCAGCGATATTTAGCCTAGGCTAAATATTCTACACATCTAGTAGGAGTAGGCTCACCTTTTACCTATATTAGCCATGGCTAAAAATAAGTATTGCCATGGTATGTCACATTTTTGCATGTGGATGGCTTGTTGTTCTGCTTTCGTCGACGGTGCAGGCACAGTCGGCGGATGCTGTTACGTGGAACTCGTTGCCCGAGGCGCTCTCAACGACCGAAGCGGAGGCGCGTCCTATCCTGATTTACGTGCACGCTGCTTGGTGCGGCCCGTGCTTGCGCATGGAGCGCGACGTGTTTCCCAGCGTACAGCCGCTGCTTGACCGCTTTGCCCGCGCTGAACTCGACTTCGACGACCACGAAACAGCATTGACGGTCGGTGATGTGACGCGTTCGCCGTTCGCATGGGCGCAGCATTTTGGTGCCGAAGCGCCCCCCGCCCTCATTTTGCTCGATACCGACGGGAACCGCCTCACACAGGTCACCGGCTTTGTAGATACCGACGGCCTCGCCGTGCTGCTAGCTTGGGTCGCTACAGGTGCCCATCGCCACGCCTCATTCGAGGCGTATGCAGCCCAAGTCCAGTAAGGCAAATCCTAACGGAACCCCATGATAAAACATTTTCTTGCTTGCATCCTCTTGCTCGTATGCATTCTGCCTGCTGCCGCACAGCAGGCTGCCGTCAATGGCCGCGTCCTGCACGCTGGCGAAGGCATTCCGTTTGCCAATATTGGCGTGCGTGGTACGACATGGGGGACCTCGGCCGACCTAGAAGGCCGTTACCAACTCACCAACCTTGAGACCGGCGCGTACACCATTGTTGCTTCCGCATTGGGCTACGAAATCGCCGAGCGCGAGGTTGTGCTGACAGCGGATCAGACGACGACGGTGGACTTCAGCCTAGAGGAAGCAGTCATCCAAAGTGAGGGTGTGGTGGTTACGGGCACGATGCAGGAGACGTTTATCGACGAGTCGCCTGTGAAAGTGACCGTGGTGTCGCCGCGCTACCTCGAAAAGGTGCCGACAGCAAATGTGATGGAGGTCATCGAGAACATCAACGGCGTCTAC
>CAYYHN010000158.1:4933-8217 GCA_964471245.1 uncultured Rhodothermaceae bacterium
AACAACATTCGCATCAACGGGATGGATGGCCCCTATACAGCCGTGCTGATCGATGGCATGCCCATCATGAGTAGCCTTGCCACCGTGTACGGCCTCAACGGCGTTAGCCCGATGCTGATGCAACAGATCGAAGTCATCAAAGGCCCGATCTCGACGCTTTACGGCTCGGAAGCGATGGGCGGTGTCATCAACATCATCACCAAAAGCGCCCAAACAGCCCCCCGCGTCTCCGTCAACTCGTTTACCACCTCCGACCGCGAGTACGCCATCGATGCAGCCGTCGTCCCGACGCGTGGGCGGCTGAGCACATTACTTAGCACGACGCTTTTCTACAACAACGCCTTCCACGACGACAACAACGACGACTTTGCCGACAAGACGTTGAACGAGCGCGTGTCGCTCTTCGGCAAAGCCTCGCTGACGCGGCTAGACGGCCAGAAGCAGTTCGACTTCTCGGCGCGCTACTACTACGAAGATCGGCTCGGAGGCACCAACGCATTCATCGACGCATATACCGATGCCTTACGCGGCTCATCCGAACTCTACGGCGAGTCCATTGTCACCCGCCGCGTCGAACTCGTAGGCAGCTACCATCTCGCCCCCACCAAAGGTGTCAAGCTCGACGTTGCCTTTAACGACCACGACCAAGACAGCTACTACGGCTCCGATTATTACGCGGCTCGCCAGACGACCTACTTCGGCCAACTGCTCTGGCCGCACCGCCTTAGCAAGACGCACACACTGCTGGTAGGCGCTGCGCTGCGGGCACAACGCTACGATGACAACACCGGCTCCACGGGTCTTTACGATGACGCCGGTGTGCTCGTCGAAAACCGCGCCGATAACCGCGTCATCCCCGGCGTGTTTGTGCAGCATGAGGTCGTCCCATCGGAGGCCGTCCGGCTGCTGTCGGGGCTGCGCGTCGATTACCAAGACGACCACGGCTTCATTGCAGCCCCGCGCGTGAGCCTGAAGTACAGCCCGGAGGAAAACACCACGCTGCGCCTCAATGGCGGGACAGGCTTCCGGATCGTCAACCTCTTCACGGAGGACCATGCTGCGTACACAGGCGCACGGGCGACGGTGCTCCTCGAAGACCTTGAGCCGGAGCGCTCAATCAGCGGCACTGTGGGCCTGCAACAGATTCTCCCGCTGGGCATCAGTCCGCTTACAGTGGAGTTGGATGGCTTCTATACGTACTTCACCAACAAAATCGAGCCGGACTACAGCACGCCCAGCCAGATCCGCTACGCCAACCTCTCGGGCAGTGCCACCACACGCGGCATCTCGCTGACGCTCTCGCAGAACTTTGGGCGCCTCCCACTCAACTACACCGTGGGCGGCACGCTAATGGACGTGTTCGTGGACGAGGATGATGTGCGTTCGCCACTCGAATTCGCCCCGGACTTCCAAGGCGTCGCTAATGTCTCCTACACACTGCCGCGCGGCGTTCAGGTGGACTACACGATGAACCTGACCGGCCCGATGCAGTTGCCCGAATACGACGCACCCTTCACCCGCCCCGACACCTCACCCACCTTTAGCCTACACAACATCCAAGTCGGCAAGAACTTCGATGTGCCCGACTACAGGGTACAAGTGTATTTCGCCGTTCAAAATATCTTTGACTACACACAACCAAGCCCCCTCATCGACCCGCAGCATCCCTTCGGCGACAACTTCGACACCGCCTACGTCTACGGCCCCATCCACGGCCGCCACCTAGGCCTTGGGCTACGGATGATGTTGCTGCGCTGAGCACGTCTAGAGAAAGGCGAGCGAAAAGGGTAGCCGGAAGCTGCGTGGCTGACGGCTGGAGCAAGTATGGACGCCAATACTACTCGGAGCGGTGGGACATTTGCAATGATTGGCTACAAGCTAAGACCACCCCACCATCTTAGTCGGTCCTGATCATCATACTCTTCTTTTTCAAAGCAAACTCCGAAGTCGAAATTGATAGAACAGAATAATAGATCTGGCCCTAATTGACTCCTGAATAAGGGTAGGTCTTTTATTAAGGAGTGAAGTTGAAGACATAAAACTCCTACTTCAGCAGTGTATTTATGGAATACGACTACTTGATCATTCGAGTACCTGCTACCTAGATCTTGTATAACATATTTCAATTTAGAGCTGTCTTCGTATTCATGTAGGTTTACCTTGCCCCAATACCTAACCCCGAGCTCTTCGGAAATCTGTATATCTTGAAACGAAGCGGATTTTATGATTGGTATTTGGAATATGAGCCTCTGACGCTTCTTTTTTGCTTTATTCAGCCATGCCAATGACCCTAGTCTCGTTCTATCGGTTCCCATAAGGAATCGCAGCTTAAGTTTTAGTGTCTCGCCTCCAGTTCTACTCGACTTGCGGCCGTAGGGTCTAAGATGCCAACCAAGAGGTCCTAGTTGTAGGCGCTCAAGCTTGAGAACTAATCTGCTAACGACTTCTACCTCGCCACCACCGGATCATAGTACCTCGCCCCGGCATAGAGCAACCCCAACGCCTCCTACAACTCATCCCCGGTGTAGCGTTTCTTGGCTTTTACCAGA
Organism: uncultured Rhodothermaceae bacterium; assembly: GCA_964471245.1. GTDB lineage: Bacteria > Bacteroidota > Rhodothermia > Rhodothermales > CAYYHN01 > CAYYHN01. Next base: position 7,483 of record CAYYHN010000158.1, read on the forward strand.
AAAATCTGACCTTACTCCTCTACACCGCCTGAAAAGCTGGATCGCCTTTGCGTGCGAGGTAACGGTTCCATCCGGCCACTAGGACGAATGCCATAATGAAGGCGACGAGCGCCATAATGGCGTTGATGCCTGCGATGCGCGATTGCGTCCCTGCTACTTCGGTGATGACGACCTCTTGCGCAGCACCGGGCAGCACGAGCACAGGCAGTGTCTCTTTGCCTTCCAGCTTGGAGATGAGCGTGTGCGGCAGCGAGACGTTGTCTTTCTCCATCACGCTGCCATCTTCTAGCGGGATGCGCAGGCTGACGTAGTCGTACACCACATCGACGCGGTTCGACTCTTCGTACTCCGTTACTTCTGCGATGGCTTCAGTGCCATTCTGGAGCGTGTGGTTCAGGTCGTAGGCGGCTTTGCCCTGCTGGAAGGTGAGGAAAATGAGCAGCGCCGGGAAGAACCAGCACAGTCGGGCAACAAGACGGATGGAGCGTTCGGTCACGGCGCACCTCGCACGGATGGACAAAAGCAGCGGGAAGGCTGCAACCCACATCCGGCCGCCCGGTTCTCATGCGTGGCAGTAGCATCTCGCTCCACAGGCTGAACCTACCAAAAGTTCACCGGAGGTCGCGGTTACGACTTCGCAATCGGCGCAGCGTTCGCCGGCTGCTTGCGTGCTTTCTGGTATTGTTTCGGCGTCATCCCGATGTACCGCTCGAACACGCGGATGAAGTGGCTGAT
>CAYYHN010000159.1:0-8216 GCA_964471245.1 uncultured Rhodothermaceae bacterium
AACCGGGATGTCTTCGGGGATAATGCGGCGCGTCTTGTAGCGGTCGATGAGCGCGAGGACTTCTTGGGCGCGGCCAAGGACAAACACTGGGATCAGCACCGTACCGCCTCGGTCCAGCACGCGAGCGAGTGATTCGCCGAAGCGTTTCTCTTCGGTGCGGCGCGTCGTGAGTTCAGCTTTTGGATCAGCACCCAAGGTCGATTCAAGAAACAGGATGTCGATGGGTGCTTTGGGGTAGCTGCCACCGGGGATGATGGTCTGCGGGCGCAGATTGGTGTCGCTCGTGTAGAACATCGTGCGCTGCGCACCGCCTTCCTCAAATTCGATGTAGACACCTGCCGAGCCGAGCACATGGCCCGCATCGTAGAGTCGCCCGGTGATGGGGGTGCCGCCGCGCAGGCCCGTCAGGTCGAAGTCGTCTTCGAGGGCATGGGCATGGTAGAGGTAGCCGTAGTTTTCGAGCTCTTCCTCGTGGAAAATCGGCGGAGCCGTCGTCGATCCTTCGCGGAGCTTACGCTGCTGGAGACGCGCCGAGGCGGGCAACAGCATGTCGGCCAGCTTCAACGTTGGGTGGGTCATGTGCACGTGGACGTGCGGGAATGTGCGGATCAATACGGGCAGCGAGCCGAGGTGGTCGTGGTGCGCGTGTGTGATGATGGCATGGTCCACCGGCCAATCCGGCGCATCCCGGACGAGGTCATAGCGCGGCACGCTGTCCATCCCCTCTTGCTCCGGATCGGCTCCGGCGTCCAACATGATGCCCGTCTCCCCGATCTTCAGGTAGTGGCAGCTCGCCCCGATCACATCCGTCGCCCCAAGCGCTACGTATTCCATGCGTTTCCAACTTCCTTGCGCCCGCTTCCCAGCATCCAGCAGGCTTTCATGATAACTACAGCCTCACACAACCCAAACCAATATGGGTTTGTTTCGCATGTGATTGGGCTAACAGGGTGTTCATAAACGCGGTCGTTCCTTTGCATAGGTCACATCACGAATATAGCGGCACCAGAAAACCTTGATGGTATGTATGCAGGTTTGGTGCTGCGTGCCGCTGCTGTTGGCTCTTCGCTGTTGGCTATTGGGTCTTCCCTTGAGCGCTTTTGCCCCACCTCAACGTTACCCGTAAGGTTACTCCGTAGTGCTACACCTTCACTTTTCGCCAACAAAAAAGCCCCGGGGTTGGCCGGGGCTTCCAGTCTTGACGACGAGATTTTAGCGTTTCACGCTAGCGTGTTCATGCGTGTGAACGGCGTGCTCTGCGGCAACGCGGTCAGCGGCATGGTGCGGCGTGTCGTGCGCATGGTGGCGCGGCGTTGCCGTAGTTACGGGCATGACGTTCGCCAACGCGGGCGTGGCACTCTGCTTATCATCAAAGTAGTTGATAGCGATCCAGAGGCCTACGAGAGTGCCAATCAGCGTCAAGAAAAACAGGAAATGGCCAATGGTAACAAAGGCCTGGAGTTCAACAGCGCTTGCCATAGGTTTTCAGGTCGAGTTGCGGTGGTTGTGAAGTGAATTAGCGGTGTCGGCGGGCAACGGCAATGCTATAGCACAGGTTTCTGTATTTACATCACTTGGGCACGATTTTTCGGGTTTTTCTACGAGCAGGCTTTGCAGAACACTCGCCCTTTGCCAGTGTATGAAAAACAAGGTTTCGATAGCCCGTCCAGTCCATCATCAGCAAGGAACTGTGCACGGCTATCCACCATTTCCCCACAAGCGTTTTTTGTTTTGGTAATGCAACGTATGTTCGGTGTGCCGATCTACCACAGGAGTCACCGATCAATACCATGATGGAACCGCATATTTTCCACAACGACCGCCAAGCAGGCTGGATCGAAGTCATCTGCGGGTCCATGTTCAGTGGCAAGACCGAAGAGCTCATCCGCCGGATGAAGCGCGCCCGGTTTGCGCGGCAACGTGTCGAGATCTTCAAGCCTGCGCTGGACACCCGCTACGACGAAACCCAAGTCGTCTCGCACGATGCCAACGCAATCCGCTCCACCCCCGTCAGCACTTCGACGCAAATTTTGCTGCTCGCAAGCGAGGCCGATGTGGTGGGCGTCGATGAGGCACAATTCTTCGACATGGAGTTGGTGGCCGTTGTGCAGCAGCTTGCGCTTGATGGCAAGCGCGTCATCATAGCGGGGCTGGATACAGATTATCTGGGCAAACCGTTTGAGCCCATACCGCAGCTTATGGCTGTCGCCGAGTACGTGACCAAGCTGCATGCCATCTGTCTGGTCTGCGGAGCTCCAGCCAACCATTCGCAGCGTCTCGTCCAAGGTGGATCGCGCGTCTTGCTCGGAGCCACGGAAGCCTACGAACCGCGCTGCCGAGGCTGCTTCGACCCTAAGCTGTCGGCAGGGCCTGTCGCCTTGCCTGAAGACGTGTCCGGTACTCCCGATATCACCGAAGCTGCACCCGCCATGCAAGTGGCCTGACGCAAACGCATCCATTACATCTTTACTGAGTGCGCTCGACGTTGACGGGGTGGCCTTGCCCGCATCTGCAATGCTGAAGCTGGATCGGATGGTCTGATCTACCTCCTGCTCAAAAACAACGCAGGAACGTTCTTCACCGCGAATCACCCACGGGCGACGGTGCCACACCCCAAGCACCGTCGCCCTCTTTGTATCTTGCTCGCCCAAACGCGAGCGAAGCGTAGCACCCAGCCAACGCACAGCGCTCCCCATTCCCGAGGCCCTAAGCCAAGTCCCCATGCCTTATCTCTACCAAGACGAACGCCGCTACTTTGCCCAGATCGCGCATGGCATGGAAGACCTTGGTGTCGCCGAAGTGACCGAACTGGGTGGGCGCAATGTAAAGGCCGTGTACCGAGGCGTGCATTTCAACGCAAACCGGGCGGCGCTGTACCGCATCACGTATCAGTCGCGGCTTATCACACGGATCATCGCGCCGCTGGTGCGCTTCACGTGCCACAACCCCGACTACCTCTACCGCAAAGCACGCGCGATCGACTGGACGGACTTCTTGCAACCGTACCACACGTTTGCCGTCTTTGCCAACGTCTCCAACAGCAAGATCCGGCACTCGAAGTACATCGCCCTTCGTTTGAAAGACGCCATCGTCGACCAGTTTCGTGAGGCATTCGACGAGCGGCCGAGCATCGACACGCGGCAGCCGGATTTGTGGCTGAATGTGTACATCGAGAACAATGTGGCAACGCTAAGCGCAGAGGTGTCGGGTGGGTCGCTGCACCGGCGGGGCTACCGGACGCATTCGGTCGAAGCACCGATGCAGGAGACGGTGGCGGCGGCGATTCTGCGCATGGCCGAATGGGACGGCGCAACTCCGCTCTACGACCCGATGTGTGGCTCCGGCACACTCCTCGCCGAAGCCGTTATGAAGTACACGCGCATGCCTGCTAGCTTCCTGCGCGACCACTTCGGCTTCCAGCAATTCCCCGACTTCGACGAAGCCGCTTGGAAGCGCGTCCGCGCTGCGGCCAAAGAGCAACGCCGCACCTTGCCCGAAGGCTGGATTCGTGGCAGTGACCTCAATCCAGACAACCTCAAAGCAGCTCGGATGAACCTCCGCCAACTCCAAGATGGCGACCACGTTGGGCTGGAAGTCAAGGATTTTCGGGACCTCACAGGTTTTGAGGGCACCACGCTCGTCTGCAACCCACCTTACGGCCTCCGGCTGCGGCGCGGCGAAAACCTCGACGACTTCTACAAGGAACTCGGCGACTTCCTTAAGCAACGTTGCACCGGCTCCACTGCCTACATCTACTTTGGCGACCGGCAGTACTTGAAGCGCCTCGGCCTCCGCCCCACGTGGAAAAAGCCGCTCGTCAACGGCAAGCTCGACGGGCGGCTGGCGAAGTATGAGTTGTACTGAGGCCCTTAGTTGTTGGTGGGCACCGATAACTTGGTGTCTTTGTGCCTTCGTGGCCATCCCAACAGCGCAGCCGTAAAAACATGCCGGGTTTCCCTACAGCGGTTGCAAGTCGTGACGCGTATCCTGTTTATTGGTGCTGTCCGTAACCTCAACCCATCTGTGATCCCTGTGAGCTTGATCGAAGCCTTCAAGCGCCGACGCCGTAAGTTCGTCAAAGTGGCGGGTGGTGCTGCGCTGCGCAAACTCGAAGACATGATTGCGGGTGCATCCATCTACGGGCGTCCGCCGGTGTTCAACACCGACGATTTTCCGTGGGCTGCCGAGCTTGAAGCCAACTGGGAGGTCATCCGTAGGGAAGCCGAGCACATCGTGGCGCTACGAGACCAGATCCCCAATTTCCAAGACATCTCCAAAGACCAGAAGTCGATCACGAATGACGATAAGTGGAAGACGTTCTTCTTCTACGGCATGACGCACAAGGCCGAGAAAAACTGCCAGCGTTGCCCTGAAACGACACGACTGTTGGAGAACATCCCCGGCATGACGACGGCGTTCTTCTCGATCCTGCTTCCCGGCAAGGAAATCAAGGCGCACCGTGGCCTGTTCAACGGATTTGTGCGCTACCACCTCGGCCTCATCATCCCCGATCCCGCCGACCAGTGCGGCATCCGCATCGACGACCAGGTCTACCACTGGAAGGAAGGCAAAAGCCTCATTTTCGACGACACGTACGACCACGCCGCGTGGAACCGCACCGACGGTATTCGGGTGGTGCTCTTCCTCGACATCGTCCGCCCGATGCGCCAACCCGTGGCGGCTATCACAAACCTAATCGTCAAGATTGTGGCACAGACAGGCTACATCAAGGACGGGCAGAAGAATCAGCAATACTGGGACGAACAGTTGAAGGATGTGCCGTTACCAAGTGCAACTGAGGTTGCCCAAGACGCACATCCGGTCGCTGTTCACTAACGCCCGCCGCGTACCATGCTAAGCAGCGAACTCAGGTCGGTGGTGCGGGCACTGTTGAAGACATCTCCTTCATGCTTAGCATAGAGCATCTTGCCTTGCGCGACCTGCTGCGTGAACAGCCCACGTAGCGTCTGCGTGTCGAGTGTGCGGCCGCCTGCGTAGTACGTGCGTGCGACTTGGCCCAAGGCATACGTCGAGGCAAACGACATCACGGCTCCGGTCGCCGTACCTGCCATCTTGCCCAGCTTTTTACCGAGCTTCTTTTTCTTCTTGCCTTTCTTCCCAATCGCCTTGCCAAGCACGCCGCCTACCAGCTTGCGCGCATACGTCTCGACGACTTGCGAGGTCATCCCCACCCCCACGGTCGCCAGAAACTCCTTGATGTGGCCTTGGTCGAGACTGTAGCCGTGGTGTTGCCCGATTCGGTAAACCATCTTCATTTGCAGCGGCACGATGGCCATGGTTGCCAATGATTGGGGCAGCAATTCGAGGCCGCCGTTGAGGATGGCATAGCGAAGGATCATGCCGTCGAGTGCGCTATCGGCTGTGGGCTGCGGTGGTGGCGCAGACGCTGCTGGTCGTGGCGCAGGCACCGGGAGCATCGAGGGCGTAGCGGCCACCGGGTCGGCGGCGGTGAGTGGAGCCGAGGCCAGTGCATCGCCCGCTTCGTTGACGGCAGCCGTTGCTTCAGCGGACAGGCCGAGGGCATCGCGTAGGCGGCCGAGGAAGGCGGCTTCAGCAGCATCGGTACGTCCATCCGCATCGCAGACGCCTACGGCCATCTCGTACGCCAGTGTACGGAGCGCCGGATCGGCCAAGTGGGGCGTCACTTCAGCTAGTTGCACTTGGCCCAGCAGCACGCGGCTGTAGAGTGTGGGCGAAAAGGCCGTGCCAAGGCTGTCGAAAATAGCTTTGAGGCGGTCGCGTTCTTCGGCCTGCTTGGTGCCATCGGCGAAGGCTGCCATCAGGCAGATGGTAGCAATGGCATCACGCGTTTCTGGGGAGAGGTTCATGCGTTGAACTATCGTAAAAATCGAATGAGTTGATGGGGCGAGTCCGATCAGGCACAACGTGCGAATTGAGCAACCCAATGACCAACAGCCAAGCGTCAATGACCGCAGCGCTCAGCAACCAAGCACCCGTATGCCATCATCCATTTCGAGTGCTGCCCTACCTGTTCGCTAAAACACGAACTGTGCCTGCAAAACGATCAGGTGCTGGTCGAGAACACCGCTGGCAACCTCAGGGGCCAAGGCGTTGGCATAGGCCAGCGTGAAGCGCTCTTGGCGGAAGGGCAGGTCGCGGAGCGCACTTGGGCTGAAGGTCAGGCCAACCGTGACGAAGCTTTCGGCGTCCTCATCAATGAACACGCGCAGTTGCTCGAAACGTGCGAAGGCCTCCGTGGCAGGGCGGACTTCTACGGCACCAAACAGCGCATAGCCGAAGAGGTGCTGGGCCTCGGGGGTAGCTGCTACGTCTTCGTAGACCACACCCAAGACATCCGCTTTCAGACGCACAGGCTGACTGCCGGGGTTGGCTCCCCAATACACATGGCCGGAGTAGCTCACGTACTGCCGTCCTTCGTCGCCCGCTTGCGTGTTGTCGTTGCGCGAGCCGTTGAACCCAGCAAACCCGCCAATCTCCAGTCCATCGACGGAAGCCACTTCATGGTTGACATAGCCCGAAATGGCAAGCGCCGTCTGATCGGAGCCACCCGTCGCCGAGAAGCGACTTACGCTCTGCCGAAAGTTGCCGCGCGCACGCGAGAAGTTGCCATCACCGTTGTGGACATAGAGGTCGAAGCGGGTGTTCGTGGCTTGGTAGCGCATCTCAAACCCAAAGTCGCGCCCACTGGATCCAATCGTAGCACGCGACCAGCGCTCGGCGATGGCTGCACGCTCGATGGCATCGATACGTGTGTGCGAGGTGAAGATGTACGCACGGGGCTGCGCGCCCGCAAGGTAGCCAAACCGTAGACGAATGCGGTCGGTCGGGCGATAGAAGGCGTAGAGGTCGACACTGGATAAAGCTCCCGAGCTTAAATCGACGTCGTAGTGCACGCCGAAGGACGAGAGGAATGTCGCCGTGGTACGCAAACGTGCGCGGCGTAACCCAAAGCCGAGGCGGGTCACGTCGCCGCCCTCCTCGAAGCCATAGCTAAAGCGCGGATGAAAGGTGCCGGTCATGCGCAGACTGACATCGGAAGCGCTGGTCGTGACGGCTTGGGGGCCATCGTCTTGTGCATAGGCCGAAGGTGCCCACGTAATGGTCAACCCGAACAGAGCCAGCAGCATCGTCCAAGGGGCAACGCGAGTGAATACAGTACCAGTAGACATACAGATCCTCTTTTCAGGTTGAAAGCAGATGATGGTGCCGCAATCGAAAGGCTGCCCTACATAGCGAGGCAAGCCTGCCGATTACGAAACGCGTCGAAAAGGAACAAGCTATTCGCCTTGTGCAAGCGAATAGGCGCGCTCGCCATCGAACAGGTACAAGTTTTCGGTCTTGATGACGTCGAACCCGCCAGCTACGAGGCGCTGCAAGAGGTCAACCACATCCTTCGGCTGCACGGTCGCGCCGGGTGCCGTGAAGCGGCAGCGCCAGTGGTCCGTCCAGAATGTTTCGGGAAGGCCGTCCGGATAGACCTTGACGCCACGGTTGGTGATGAGCTTCAGGCGCAAGCCTTCCGAGGCAATGGCTTTGAGGTTATCACCGATCACGTCGGGGTTGCGACCATCTTCGTCCCAGTCAAGGAAGACATCGACGCCAACCAGCGTCTTCTCGCGGCGCGGTGTGGGCTGGACCTCCACGTGGATGCCTTTGCCTGAGTACTGCACAGGATTGAGGTAGCGTGGCTCTTTGCCAAGGCGTTCGATGATGGCATCGGTGAAGCTGGCGGTTGTGAGTTGCTTCTTGCTCGTACCTTGACGGTAGACATCTGGTGTATGCAGTCCATCCTCAAGCGTAGCCAGCCATGCATTGTTGATACGCGTCGCGATATCGGCAAGGCCAAGGTGAACGAGCATCATCACTGCACCGCGCAGCAGGCCCGACGGGTTGGAAACGCCACGCCCAGCGATATCAGGCGCGCTGCCATGGATGGCCTCGAACATGGCGAAATCCGTACCTACGTTTGCCGAACCCGCCAGCCCAACCGAGCCGGAGACCTCCGCAGCGATATCTGAAATGACGTCGCCATACAGGTTGGGCGCCACCACCACGTCGAGCTGCTCAGGCCGTGCCGCCACAATCGCCGAGCCGATGTCGATGATGCGGTGTTCGGTCTCGATTTCAGGGTACTCCGTGGCAAGCTCGTCGAAGACCTTGTGGAACAGCCCGTCGGTCACCTTCATGATGTTGTCCTTCGTCATGCAGGTGAC
>CAYYHN010000160.1:0-8188 GCA_964471245.1 uncultured Rhodothermaceae bacterium
GTAATTGCTATCGTCAGCAATTCAGGCGCAGACGTGTCGTTCCGCACCGACCAAGGGTTGTTCAACGACGAGTTCGTCAACGTGAGCATCGAAGGGCTGGACGACGCGAACACCACGCCGGATCGCTTCACGCTCCTCGCTAATTACCCGAACCCGTTCAATCCAAGCACATCGATTGGCTTTGAACTGCAAGAAATGGCCGATGTGCAACTGGGGATCTACGATATGCTAGGCCGTCGCATCGCTGTGCTAGCCAACCAAACGTATGCGCCGGGTCAGCATGCCGTTGCGTGGGACGGGCGCGATGCTGCGGGCCGGGTCGTGCCAAGCGGCGTCTACCTCTACCGGATGGAGGCGAACGGTTTCAACGGCACACACGCCGTGCAGACACGGAGCATGACCTTCCTGAAGTAATTGGAATCGAGCACTTTTAGCGCTACGCAGCACCTAACCTCAAAATGGGTGTCATCTTAGACGAGGCAACTTCGTCGAAGGGTGACACCCATTTTCAGAGCGAGGTCGAGCCTACGCCTCAAGGTCCTTTGTGTCTTGGTGCCTTCGTGGCCCAAATAATCGAACGCAAAGCCCACACATTTCCGTAAGTTGGTCACCTCATTCCCACCAACCCCTTGTGTGCCATGAACCTGCGTGCTTTCGCTTTGCTCGCCCTGCTCTTTGTCTTTGGTTTCGGCTGTGCGCCTGAGACGCCAGAAACACCAACGCCTGACGACGTTTCCGCTGACACAACGCAGGCCACGGCTGCCGCAGCGCCGAGCACCGACATCTGGCTGGTTGCTTTGCCCGACGACGTGACCGCGCTTGATCCGTCCGGCGTCCAGAATATCACGGCACGGGCTGGCTACGACAACCAGCCTTCATTCACGCCCGAAGGCGATGCGCTGCTGTTCACCGCGCAGTACGGCGAGCAGACCGACATTTACAAGTATGACCTTGAAGGCGAAACGACCACGCAACTGACGCGCACAACACAGAGCGAATACTCGGCCACCGTGCTTCCCGATGGCTCGGCGTTCTCCGTGATCCAAGTCGAAGACGACGGGACGCAGCGGCTTTGGGCGTTTGACCGCGACGGCACCAATCCGCGCCTCGTGCTCGAAGACGTGATGCCCGTTGGGTACCACGCATGGGGTGATGATGAGACACTTGGCCTGTTTGTTCTTGGCGATCCGCAAACGTTCCAAGTCGCCTCGACAACTACAGGGCAAGCTGATACGCTGGCGTCACGAATTGGTCGGTCGATCCACAAGATCCCAAACGCGGCGGCTATCAGCTTTACGCAAGCACAGGATGAAGGCCCAGCGATGATTCTGCGTTACGACTTGGCTACGGGTAGCATCAGCGACCTCATGGAAACACGTCCCGAGCGCCAAGACTACGCGTGGCTTCCCGACGGCTCGATCCTCATGGGTGACGGCAGCGTGCTTTTCCGGGCTAGGCCCGGCAGTCCGTGGGAAGCTATCGCCGACTTTGGGCCGCATGGTGTGCAAGACATCACCCGGCTTGCTGTGGATCCGCAAGGGCAGTACCTCGCGCTTGTCGGCTCTGAATAAGCGAAACAATCCGTGCAGCTACAGGTGCAACAGGCGCTTCTGAACAGCATAGAGCCAACGGATCCGCTTGATGTCCAAAAAAACGATTGCCCTTGTTGGTGCGACGGGGAGCCTAGGGGGGCTTATTGCCCGTGAATTGCTTGCCTTGCCCGGCGTCTCCGTACGTTGCTTGGTCCGCCCGGCAAGTATGGTCCGTGCCCAGCCGCTGAAGGATGCGGGCGCTCTCCTTGTTGAAGGGGACCTAGATGATACGGAGGCGCTTGCCACGCTCTGTCGTGGTGCTTATACCGTGATCTCTTCGGTACAAGGCAGCTATGGCATCATCGTCGAAGGACAGCAGCGGTTGCTGGCAGCAGCTCGTGCTGCAGGCGTCCGGCGGTTCATGCCATCCGACTTTTCGTTCAACCTATTCGGTATGCCAGAAGGGGCGAACCTGATGTCCGATTGGCGTCGTGCGTTCGCACGTATAGCCGAGGACGCATGCGGCGCGGTTGAGGTCGTGCATGTTCTCTGTGGCTGCTTTCTCGACAAAGACGTTCTTTTTGGATTCCTCGGTGCGATCGATCGGAACACTAAGACTGCCAACTTGTGGGGGGAGGGGCACCAGCCCATGGATTTCACAACGTACGTCGATACGGCCCGCTACACGGTTGCCGCGGCTACAGATGATGACATGGTCCCACGTTATCTTGGTGTTGTTGGTGAGGTCCTTACGTTTCATGAACTCATTGCTGCCTACGAAGCCGGTTCTGGCAATGCATTGACAACGACTCGGCACGGCACACTTGCTGATCTTGATATGTACATTGAGCAGGTGCAGCAGATGTATCCACGCAACCGCATGATGACACTGCCGCTTAAGTACTGGCGGGCAATGCTTAATGGCACAGCCAAAATCAAAGTGCTGCACAATGATCGCTATCCAGACCTCATCCCGATGGATGTGGCGGCGTATGTTCAACAGGAAAGACTGTAGCCTTACCTCTTATTCTTGCTGCCCCTATGATGGACCTCCGTGCCTTTTCATTATTCGACTCCATCTCTGATACCCAACTGACCCAATGCGTCGTTGGGGAGCCACGAACGTTGCAACCGGGCGAGCACCTGTTTCGTGAGGGCGACTGGATGCGTGAGTTTTTTCTCGTGGTCGAAGGCACATTGCAGGTCTATCGCCTCATTCAAGGAAATCGGACGCCTGTAAGCGGCTTTGTCGCCGGGCAGTTTGGTGGCGAGGTCCCGATTCTCTCGGGTACGCCACACCTCGCCAATGGTGTGGCGACGAGTGAACTAAAGCTATTCGTGATGGATGAAGAGGCGTTCTGGTCCTTGATGCATGTTTGTCCCGGCGTGCGCGAGAAAATCTTGGCCAACATGGCGCATCGGATGCAGGAGTTGCAAACCATGTCCTCGCAGCGCGAGAAGCTCGTTGCACTCGGCACCATGTCGGCTGGCTTGGCGCACGAGATCAACAACCCCGCTTCGGCAGCGAAACGAGCCGCGCAAACCCTCTGCACTACGCTCGATGAGTTTGGGCGCCATGCTGGCGGCATGTTTCGGAACGTAATGTTCAAGCCTTCGCCGGAGCTCTCTGCGCAGCCCTTCGAGGAATTACGCGGACGGTTTAATCCGGAGGGCTTCGATCTCGATCCTATTCGACAAGGCGAACTCGAAGACGACCTTACGGATTGGCTGGAAGAACTTGAGGTGGAGGATCCATGGGAAGCGGCTGCCGCATACATCGGAGGCGGATACACGCGCGAGCATCTTGAAGGGCTAGCCGATCAACTGAAGCCCGAATACATCGCACCGTTTCTCCGGTGGGTGTCCTACGAGGTCGAGATGCGCCAGCTTGCCTACACCCTCGCCGAGTCCAGCGCCCGTGTTTCCACGCTTGTTGTGGCCATGAAGCAATATTCGTACATGGATCGCGACCTTGAAAAGGCAGATACCGATCTACATGATGGGTTGCACAACACGTTGGTAATTCTCAAGCACAAGTTTAAGAAAAAGGCCATCACGGTCTCCAAAGAGTACGCCGCCGACGTACCACCTGTCCCTGCATTTGGGGCGGAACTCAACCAAGTCTGGACAAACTTGCTTGTCAATGCACTCGACGTACTCCCCGCCGACGGAACAGGTCGTATCACGCTCCGCACGTTTCTCGACCCAACAGATCCCAACCTTGTCACGGTCGAAGTAGAAGACAATGGGCGTGGCATCCCACCCGATGTGTTACCTCGCATCTTTGAGCCGTTTTTTACCACCAAAGGCGTCGGCAAGGGGACGGGCATGGGGCTCGACATCACGCATCGTATCGTGGTCAACAACCACGGCGGTACCATTACCGTCGATTCCGAGCCAGGACGCACAACCTTTCGTGTCTGCCTACCTGTACAAGCTGAGGTATGCTGATACGAGAAAGGGAGTACTGGGTGAACGGGGGATTCCCTGCAAATGACGGTGTTTCTCCATCGCGACCATAGCAAGACGCATGTGATTGCCCCGCATGTAGGATGCACCGAGCCCCGTCGTCAACGTCGGTTAAGGATGTATACCATCAATTCGTTGACGACATCTGAACCCTCTCATCGACCACATCGTAGGAAGCGCGCGTCCTTTGTCGATCCTGCCTATACTGTCCATGAAGTGGTTTAAGCGATTGGGAATCGTCCTTGCTAGCTTGCTTGTTTTGGCCTTCATTGCCGTCTTCATCTTTCTCCACACGGTCGACTTCTCGGCTTCTGACGAAGAGATAGCCTCAACGTTTGCACAGTCCGGCTACACGCCTGTTGACACCACCGTTACTTTTGGTGAACGAGTCGTGCGCTACGTAGAGGTTGGTGACCCAAAAAAGCCGTTGGTTGTCTTCGTTCACGGTTCCCCCGGCAGTTGGGATGCATTCTTGCACCTTATGGGTAACGCCGAACTGCTGGCCCAGTATCGGATGATCTCGGTGGATCGTCTTGGGTATGCAGGCTCGCGTAAAGGAGGGTATGAAGGTTCGGTTGAAGTACAAGCGGCTGCCATTGCTGAGGTCATTCGTTTGCGCAGCCCCAACCAGCCCGTCGTGCTGGTTGGTCATTCGTATGGGGGACCAGTTATCGCACGCATTGCCATGGATTTTCCTGAGCGCACCCACGCGCTGGTAAGCGTCGCCGGGTCCATCGCGCCTGATCTTGAGCAGACAAAATGGTTTCAGATTCCTGCACGTTGGCCCTTCATTCGGCCGCTCCTACCGAACGACCTTGACGTCTGCAATATGGAGATCCTCGCCCTCAAGCCTGAACTCGAACGTATGATGCCACTCTGGGAGGGTATCCAAGCAGCTGTAACCATTATCCAAGGCGGCCAGGATACGCTCGTTCCACCTGGCAATGCTGACTTCGCCGAGAAGATGCTCATCAACGCCCCGCTCGACATGGTCCAAGAGGCTCAGATGAACCACTTCGTCCTTTGGAATCAGCCCGATCTACTCATTAATGCCATTTTGCAATATGCACCTGATGCTGCTTAGGTGATGGGTCTCTGGTTTCAAGTATCCTTGGGAGAAGAAGGTGTTTACCAACTGCGTCGAACAATTTGGGACATAAGACGCTGTACGCGATGCATCGGCCGGAGCAGTACTGGAAGGTTAGCGTCAAACGTTTGATGGTCGCGAAAGACTGAGGAGACACCAAACCAGACGAGGTGTTGCAGCGGGTGTTTATGTGCTAAGGCTGTGTAATACTTTCCTGTCAGCAATTGAATAATTGGACGTGGCCGATCAAATACCCTGCGCGCTAGTTTCTTGCCAAAGGAACGTTCACGCCTAGTTGAGGTTTTCTCTAGGTATGCTGTGACTCCCAGATCTCCTATCGTATCCAAGAGGTTTACCATCATCATCAGACCGCGACGCATGGGTTGGAGATGTGGGGTGACGATAATTTCTTCTAAAAATGCGGATGGATCTGTTTCATTCGCGATAAAGTAAAACAAGTCTGCCAGCCATTTAAGCTCTAAGCTGCTGGTATGTGTTAAGGCATGGAGGCAGAGGTAAGTAAAATAGTCAGCAGGGTGTAAGGTTTGTAGGGAGTGACCTGCTAGCGTCTGTGTTGTAGCACGGTTGAAGAGTTGCTCTGTTGGAAACGCAAAATCATAGCTCCACAGGTTTAAGAGGGCGACATGCAATTCCAACCCGATTTGCTTGGACGGGTGGTAGTATTTGTAATTGTAATGAGCGACATCTAGTCTGTCGCGAGTTGTGAATCCAAGGTTGAGTAGCAACTGATTGGCAGCCAGTAAGTCGTCACTGTGAACAAGCAAGTCAAGGTCTGCCGATAAACGAAAGGCAGGGTCGCCATACAACCAGGCAGAGAGACTAGGGCCCTTGAAAGGTAATAGACGTACCTGCTGCGCATTCGCAGCGTTTACAATGGACAGCAACGTAGCCGTAAAAAGGAGCCCATATTGTGCACTCGCCGCGAGTTTTTGTTGCAAACGTAAGGCAAAGGTTTCCGAGACAACCAGCTTTCCATCTGCAATTTTGCGTACGGTATGAGCGTAGATATTGTGCTCGTATACGAGATTAAATAACGTGTTTTCGTCGAGTGTGTGAATTGGTTCAAGAGAGAACCGTGCCGATACGCCTTCTGGTAAGATCAGGGCAAGCGCCATGCGTTGCTCGGGGGGCAAGTGCCCTAAAGGTGTTGGTTTAGCCATGGAGCATGCTTAATGAACGACAATGTTTTCGCAGTACAAGATACATTGCAAAGTATCGACACGATAGGCGGTATTTACTAGGGAGCAGCTAGCATGATATGGCAAGCATAGCATCTGGGTAAGGTCGCAGAACAAGCCATGAAGATGCATATGAATCCTGAACGACCTGCTGAAGCCAGATGGCGACTCTTCTTGCACACTGCTCTAATGGCTACATGCTTGAGAAATGGCGCCGTCGGTGTGGGCACTATATTTCTCCGCTTCATTTGGGTAGGCTAGCGAAGCACAACAGTTTGTGATCTTCCCTTCTTAGCTATGTATTATAGCTGCATTTGCTGCGCTCCTCGGCATTTGTATGAGTATCTATGCCTTCGAGAAAGGGGACTGCGATCTTCCCAATCCAATGTTTGATAAGTGGTCGCAGTACCGTCGAAATCGCTGGTGCCATGTGGGGCGAAAGAAAAAAGATCTGTTCGCCCTCGTGCGCTAAGCGTTCATTAGCGGACATTGCGCGAAATATAGGTGTATGATCTGTGCTGATTTAAGCGAATTGCAGCGGTAGGCTTGGCTTGGCACATCGTTTGGAACCTTGAGTAGCTTCGTATCGGCTATTCCAATCTGGCGGCGACGCTCAAGAACGATGTGGATCAACTACCTGAAGATGGCGTGGCGTAGCCTCGTAGGCCAGCGTGCCTATGGTGCGCTCAACGTAGGCGGACTGGCTGTGGGCATGGCGTGTTGTTTATTGATTGGTGCCTATGTACTGCACGAACATTCCTATGATGCCTTTCATGAGGGTGCCGATGCGATTTATCGTGTCAATATCCATGCGTTTCGGCCAGACAGTACGCTAGATCGCAAGGCTGGGCAGCCGCTGCCACTTGCCCCAACGCTTGCCGCGGAACTGCCAGAAGTTGAACACGCCGTCCGTCTTCGCGCCGAGCAGGCTACGCTACGCGTTGGCGATGGGCCTGCCATTACAGTGGACGCGCTTTTTACCGATCCATCATTCTTCGACGTCTTTACCTTCCCGCTTCGCTCTGGTTTGCCTGCTGAGGCACTATCGCAGCCCAGAGGCATCGTGCTCGCCGAAGCGTTGGCGCGCACACACTTTGGTAGTGCGGATCCAATTGGGCAGACCGTTGCGCTGAGTTTCGGGGAGGCTTTTGAGGTGTTTACGGTCTCAGCCGTTGCAGCTGATGTACCAGTCAACTCTAGCATCGCGTTCGATATACTCGTGCCAATGTTAGCTTGGCCGCAAATGGCATCGATGGCCGATGCGTGGACTTCATGGGTGACGAATACGTACGTCCGCCTCGGCGAGGCGCAGGATGCCGAGGCTGTGACCGCACAGTTGCCTGCATTCGTAGATCGGCACTACGGACCGATGACGCGCACGTGGCGGGTGCTGCAATGGTTAGATGAAGGCGATGATGCCTTTCAGTTGCACCTCCAGCCGCTTTCTACACTGCGGACTACGCCAGGGGTAACCCAAGTGCAACACGCTACCACCAATCCCGCCTACCCCTTACTGTTAGCAGCACTGGGTTTGGGCATTTTGCTGATTGCGTGCATCAACTTTACGACGTTATCGCTTGGACGGGCCGCGCAGCGAGTCCGAGAAGTTGGTGTGCGTAAAGCGTTAGGCGCTCGGCGGACCCAACTAGTACGGCAATTCGGAGTTGAGGCTCTGCTGTTGAGTACATTGGCACTTGGGCTTGGACTCGCACTCGCTGAAGCGCTTGTACCGCTGTTTAGTGATCTCGTAGGTCAAACACTGCGTTTGCCGTACGCCGTGGGGTGGCCATTTTTCGCAGGGCTGGCGGCATTAGCACTGGGTACGGGCGTATTAGCAGGTGCCTATCCCGCGCTTTATCTGTCAGAATTTGGACCCATGGCGAGGTTGAGGCGCCGTTCGC
>CAYYHN010000161.1:0-8178 GCA_964471245.1 uncultured Rhodothermaceae bacterium
TCATGCCCGCATGCTCGTCCTCCTCTTTGTCGTCGTCACCATGATCCATGCCGTCGTGGTTCATCCCTTCGTGATCCATGCCACCTGACTTTTCGAGCGCTTGCACTTCAGTCAGATTTACCTCCTCCGTATCCTCGGTGCTGATCGAAGCAATTCGGTCTTCGGCGAGGCTGGCCGTGTAGACGATGTTGTTCTGTGCGTCCAGCGTCAGCGCGTGCGGCCGTGCGAAGAACACATCCACTTCATCGATCGCCATATCGCTGCGGTTGATGAGGCCGATACGCTGCGGCGGATTGACGGCCATCATCGAGCGTCCCACGAACAACTGATCCGAGTTGGGGTCGATGGCAAGCATGCCCGGGGTTTCAAAGTCGGCCTGCCCAACGAGTTCGTTGGCGCGGTTAAACTTGAGCACTTTGCTCGCGCCGATCAGTGAGACATACCAGTGGGACCCATCAGGCTCAACGGCGGTGTGGTGCGGGTTGCTGTTTGCTGGAAGCCCAAAAGAGGTCAGGTCGACCACGCGGATCACCTGCTGGCTATCCATGTCAACGATTGCGACTGTTGCAGCACCTTGGTTGGCCACGTAGACGAGGTTCATGGCGTCGGCGAACGGTATATCGCCGTTGTCGTTGCGCGCGCCGCTATTGATCCATGAGCTTACAAGATTGAGTTCGGCCTCGGTAATGGCAGCAGCAGCTGGATGGGCAGGTTCTTTTTTCGTCGCCAACTCCAAGAGTAAGCTATGTTCGGCGTTGAAAGGGATGATGTACTCGCCGTTGTCAGAACCTTGGAAGATGGCATTCCAACTTGACAAGTCTGCCCCTGGTTCGTCGGCAAGTAGCGGAGCAAATTTCGCTTGCAAGATGGGCTGAATGTCGGTAGAGAACACCGGGCCATCAGCCATAGTCGCCTGTGAAGAGGCACAGCCTGGCAGGAGCAGCAGCACCATCGCAAGGCAGAGGGAAGAAAGCAACGAACGCGTGAGCATAGGAGTCAGGTTACGTTGGGCGGTAGGTATACCGCGTATGGATAGATACTACTAAAAAGCACCGCCGGCGTGCCGCTTCCCGGGCAGGAAGCCGGACAGGCGGCGGTGCTTTTTGATGTTGGAAGGCTGTTTAGCCCAGTGACCTACAGGTCAACGTCTTGCTTCTTGACGATGAACAAGCCTTCGCCGATGCTAGAAACGATGATGACGCCGCTGTCGAAGTAGGGGTAGTTGCTCCACGTCCCGGTGAAGCCCGCACTGTCGTCGCCGACCGGATTGGTATCGTAGAAGGCAACTTCAACTGGATTGGCGCGGTCCGAGATGTCAAACACGCGGAGACCACTGGCATAGTTCGACTGGTACATAAAGTTGTCCTTGATGTACAAGTTGTGGTCACTCGCAGGGTTGCTGTGCACATACTCGCGGACTAGCTTCGGATCATCGAGGTCTTCGACGTTCCAGATCAGCGTACGTGTACCTTCTACGAGGCCCTGTACTTCGTCCAGCTCATCGTTCATGTAGAAGTAACGATGGTCGTCGGTGAGCCAACCTTGGTGCGAGTAGGCAACGCTCGGGTAGGAGGCGTTGGAGAGGGCGAGTGTGGTCGACTTGTCCGACACGTCGCCAATGCTGAGCGCAGTTTCGTTCGAGCTGAAGCAAATCTCTTTGCCACGGTGCTCGGTGTCAGGACCGTCGTAGGTGACACACTGCGCGTCGTGTGTGTAGCCCGTGCCGGCGCGACCCGTCTCGGCATCCGAGAAGCAACCTGCGAATGATGGACTCAGCGGATCGCGAAGGTCGATGATGTGAAGGCCACCGCCACACGTTTCGCCACCGCCACTGCTACCTACCGCGTAGCCGAAGCCGGTGTCTTCGTTGATCACGATGTTGTGCGAGCTTGCAATCTGGTCGTAGTGTGCATCAGCCTCGAATTCCTGCGGTTCGCTGCCATCGAGGCCGCGGAGGCGGGTGAGGTCGAACACCTGCATACCATGCTGGCCAGCGCCGTCAGCAACGATAAACGCGTAGTTGTTGTAGACTTTGATGTCCCGCCACGTGCTCATCGGTGAACCTTCGGTACGCTCGAGGTTGCCCAAGTAGATCGGATTTGCCGGGTCGCTGATGTCGACAAACGATGAGCCATCAATGCGGCCCACGAGCGCGTATTCTTTACGCGTCTCTGGGTCTTCCCAGCCCCAAATGTCGTTCAGGCGAATGCCACGGCCACCGCCAATAGCTTCGATCGGGAGGAACGAGATAAGGTCCATGCCTTTGCAGTCGAAGTGGGCTGATTTGCCTTCTTCACAACGGCTCATTTCGCCTGTAACAGCCGCTAGACCTTCGACTTCGCTAAAGACCGTGGCCTGCTCGCTCCATGCGCCGCCCATACCATCGTTCGTGAAGATAATTGCTTTACCAAGATTCTGGTCGGCACCTGTCGCACCAACGACGGCGACATTGCCTGAAGCAGCAACGGTGCCGCCGAAGCCGTCTCCACCGTTACGCTCATCAGCACTTAATTTTGAAACACCCGTCCAACCACCTTTGGCAACATCCCAGGTGAAGAGGTAAACAGCACCACGGCGGCTATCTGCACCTGGTGCGCCAACCCATACGTGGTCGCCTTCAAAAGCAACAGCGTTACCAAACCGGATCTGGCTAGCAGGGTCGAATGGCTTCAGCGAGGACTCAAAGCCCCATGCCCCTGTCTCTTCGTTATGCTCGAACATATAGACAGCGCCTTGTGCGCTTTCTCGCATGGGTGCACCCACGAAGAGAATGTCGCCATTTGCGGAGAGGCTGCTACCCATGCGGGTGTTGGGGTCTAGTTCTTCAAGCGCGATAATGCTGCTTTCAGCCCATCCGTCATCGCCTTTCTCGAAGACGTAGACGACACCCCGGCCGCTATTCTTGCGTGGAGCACCTACAAACATGCGGTCGCCGTCCGTCGTGATTGCTGAACCAAAACGGTCACCAGCTTTTGTATCACTGCCTTGGATTTTACCAACTTGCATAAGGTCATTGCCTTCTTTTGCGAAGACATAGACGGCACCAGCTCGGCCTTTTTGCATTGGAGTGCCGACGAAGATGTGGTTACCACTGATGTTAACTACACTGCCGAAGCCATCACGCGCACCAGCATCTTCGGCCATTACCGATCCGACTTCTTGCCATGCCGTACCATCGTGCATGTAAACATAAGCTGCACCGCTATCACCGGCACGTGGTGCGCCAACAACCATGTGCGTGCCATCGATTGCCATCGAGGTGCCGAAACGGTCACCCGATTCGCCGTTCGAAGGCTTGATCTCACCAGCAGCATCCCATTGCCCATCAGAGCTTTGCGTGTACATGTAGATGACGCCCGAGCCGTCGTTTTCTCGTGCTTCAGAGGTGTATACAACACCATCATGTACGGCGACAGCTTCACCAAAGCCCGCCATCGGCGCGCCATTGGTCGACGCAGAGCGGTAGGTCTGGGCGAAAGCGGGTAGGACCATCACGGCCACTACAAGACCCGCAATCAGTCGAGTACCTGTTTTTTTCATCTGAATAAAAATCAAGGGGTTGGAGGTGGAGGGTAACAGACAGAGGCAATAGGGCACAAACTGAAAGGGTGGGTCGTTCGTTCCATTAATTTAGCGCTACAACGCACGAAAAACATACGCTCTAGTGTCTGCTATCCAGCAGGAAAACTTGGCGTATAACGTAGCCGATTTCAAAAAAGATGCGTCGTAATGCCGAAATCGTCCCTTAGTTCGAGCGGGTTCACACGTACTCCACATACACGAATTATCGCATCTGTGCCTAATTCAGCTAATTGCATGAATCCTCATGCATAGAAAAGGCAAGAATTGACAATATTCTAGGCTGATCTATAGGCATGTAGCATACCTGTTCTTCCATATGTGTTTGATTCTCTTTAGCTACCAACAGAACCCTCGGTACCCATTGATTGTCGCCGCAAACCGAGACGAATTTTATGAGCGCCCAACTGCGCCTGCTCATTTCTGGGAGGATTCCCCCAGTGTTTTAGCCGGGCGTGACCTCAAAGCCGGAGGGACATGGCTTGGTGTGACCCGCTCGGGACGCTTTGCAGCGCTTACCAATTATCGAGAACCGGGTCATAATCGACCTGATGCCGTATCGCGTGGTGATCTCGTGGCAGATTTTCTTGCTGGATCTGATACACCAGATGCATATGCACATCAGGTTCACGCACGTGGCGAACGATTCAACGGCTTTAACTTATTGGTCGCCGATGTGAATGAGCTTTGGTATGTATCGAATCGTGGCGGCAGGCCTCATGCGTTATCTCCCGGTCTCTATGGATTGAGCAACCATTTGTTGAATACACCTTGGCCTAAGGTTGAACGGGGAAAGGTGTGGCTTGCTGATGCAACCCGTAGTCCGTTGATTGCACCTGAGCCTATCTTTAGGCAATTGGCAGATACAAGCGAAGCTCCTGATGAAGATCTCCCAGCAACTGGTGTGCCGCTTGAAGTTGAACGGATGCTCTCGTCTACATGTATTGTAAGTTCGAACTATGGTACGCGTGCTTCAACTTTGGTGATGTTCAATGCGGGCGGAACCCTATCGTTTAGGGAACGATCCTTTGCTGTAGGGGCTACCGTAGCGGGCACTGTTGAATACAATGACATTATTGTAACATCTGAATCATTCGCAACGACTCAACAGTGAACTGAAACCATCCCGCACAGACTATCATGAGCACCCGCTTTCGCAAAGTCACATTCACCAATTCTCAAGGCGAACGCCTTGCTGCCCGCCTTGATTTTCCAGCTGATGGCGTACCCATTGCCTATGCTGTGTTCGCGCACTGTTTTACCTGTAATAAGAACTTGCGCGCAGTTGGTAATATAAGCTCGGCCCTTAATCAAGAGGGCATTGCAGTGCTCCGGTTTGACTTCACAGGGTTGGGTGAAAGCGAGGGGGACTTCGCTGACACAAACTTTTCTTCAAACATACAAGACCTTGTTTCCGCAGGTAAGTATTTAGCTGAAACGTATGCCCCACCGACGATACTCGTGGGGCATTCTTTGGGCGGGGCTGCCGTGCTACAGGCTGCCCATGAGTTATCCTCGGTTAAAGCAGTTGCCACGATCGGTGCACCGTACGATCCACAACACGTAGAGCATCTACTCGGAACAGCGAAAGCACAGGTCCTCACAGATGGCGAAGCGACAATTCGCCTAGCAGGGCGACCCTTTCGAATCAAGCGGCAGTTTCTTGAAGACCTCGAAAGTCAGCGCGTACAACACAAAATCCGAACACTCAATCGGGCGTTGCTAATATTCCACTCACCTACGGATGATACTGTCGAGGTGGAGAATGCTAAGTTGATATATAACGCAGCACGCCATCCAAAAAGCTTTATTTCGCTTGATGAAGCCGATCACTTGCTCACTCGGCCAGCCGACTCGCGCTACGTTGGCTCAGTCTTGGCGGCATGGGCACGGAAATATATTGGTGTGCCACAAGAGCGACGCAAGCATGTCGCTCCTGATGACAACGTAGTAGTTACGCGTATCGGACGTGAAAAGTACCGAACCGAGATCCTCGCAAACGGTTTTCCATTGATCGCCGATGAACCGGAATCGGTTGGAGGTGCCGACTTGGGTCCAACGCCTTATGACCTGCTGCTTGCTTCCTTAGGCACGTGTACGGCGATGACACTCCGCATGTATGCAGACCACAAGGGGTGGGATTTGAATAACGTCACCGTTCGTTTGCACCATGAGAAAATTCATGCAAACGATTCTTCCTCAAGTAAATCAGGCAAAATTGATCTGATTAACCGCGTTCTTACTTTAGATGGCAACCTTGATGCAGCACAGCGGCAACGGCTGCTGCAAATAGCCGACCGTTGTCCAGTGCATCGTACTCTTACTGAGGGTCACGTGCAAGTTGAAACAAAACTTGATAGCGCTTAGGTCAGGATGCTGGTACAAGGCGAATGATCGTACTGTTATCTTCGCCTGCTTCTACAGCGATATAGATATAACCATCTGGACCGGTCTGCACGTCGCGGAGGCGACCACCAGGTTCGGAGATGATCTCTTGGCTCACAACGCGGTCGCCGTCTAGTACAACGCGCTCGAGACGGCTGAACTTCAGCGACGTTACAAGCAAGCTGTTTTGCCATTCCGGAAATGCCTCACCGGTATAGAAATCAATGCCGCAGACTGCAATAGATGGGGTCCAATGCGTTGCGGGCTGCTCCATTCCTTCTTTTTCAGTCAGGTCCGTAATAGACGATCCGTTGTAATTAATGCCGTACGTAATGACAGGCCAGCCATAATTGAGACCTTTTCGAACGACGTTGAGTTCATCGCCACCACGTGGGCCATGTTCTGTTGCCCAGATGTCTCGCGTTGTTGGGTGCACAGCCATACCTTGTTGGTTGCGATGGCCGTACGACCAGATTGATGCAATGGCATCGGGGGTATCAACGAATGGATTGTCTTCGGGGACACGGCCATCATCATGGAGGCGGTGTACTTTGCCGTGAGGGACCGAGAGGTCTTGCACTTGGTCTCGTTGGCCACGGTCCCCGATAGAGAAGTACACGTATCCTTCGTCATCGAAAACTATGCGGGATCCAAAGTGCTGTCCACGTCGGGTGTAGAACTTTTCGTCAGCTTGGTAGAGGGTCTCTTGGTCAACGAGAGCCATTCCGTCGAGTCGAGCACGCATCAAGGTGGTATAACCAAGGTCGCGCCCGTTGTTGCCCACTCGCTTATCAGAATACGTGATATAGATCCAGCCGTTGGTCTCATACTCCGGATGCAAAGCTATATCCAGTAAGCCGCCTTGGCCACAAGCACAAACTTCAGGGACACCAGCTAGGGCTTCTGAAACCGAGCCATTCGTCCCTACCAGGCGTATGGTCCCGCCGCGTTCCGTCACGAGCATACGGCCATCAGGCAGGAAGGCCATGCCCCATGGCATGCTGAGCCCTTCGGCGTAGGTTTCGACAGCAACAGTTACATCAGAGCTAGCTAGGCTTTCAGGCTGCTCGAAAAACCATGTCCAAGCGGGCATCGTCACGAGAATCAGTAAGGAAAGCCCAACGAGGGAAAAAGTTAATATGCGACGGGATGCAGTCATGTCTGTGCTAAGATCATTGGATAAAAATACGTGCACCGAACGCACATCTGCCCTTCGAGGATCCCTGTTCTAAATTGCAGCATTTGTACATAAGGGGGGAGACACAAAAAACCCCGACCTACGAGTGTAGACCGGGGCATCCAATAAAGACTATAGCCTCATTGAACTGAGAAGGAGAAACTACTTCTCATCGTCCACGACTTCATAATCCACGTCGCGCACTTCAGGTTCGCCTTCAGTGTTATCGTCTGGATTGGTACCACTCGTGGCGTTGGCTTCTTGCTGCGCTTGGTACAACTCTTGGCTTGCTTCATTCCAAGCCTCGTTTAATTGTTGGGTAGCCGACTCAATTTGGCTAAGGTCTTTGTTTTTGTACACCTCCCGAAGCCGGTCTAAGGCACTTTCAATCTTGCTTTTGTTACCAGCAGATAGCTTGTCTCCGTACTCAGTGAGGTTTTTCTCGGAGGTGAAGATGAGGGTATCAGCGGTATTCAGCTTGTTGGCTTCTTCGCGCTTTTTCTGATCTTCCTCAGCATGTGTTTTAGCGTCAGACCGCATTTTTTCGATTTCCGAGTCGGTCAGACCGCTTGATGCTTCGATCCGGATCGTCTGCTCTTTGCCCGTGGCTTTGTCTTTTGCCGATACGGAAAGAATCCCATTCGCGTCAATGTCGAAGGCTACTTCAACCTGTGGGATACCGCGTGGTGCAGGGGGGATGCCATCGAGGTGGAATTTACCAATGGTTCTGTTGTCTGAAGCCATCGAGCGATCACCTTGCAGTACGTGGATCTCAACCGAGGGCTGGTTGTCCGTGGCGGTCGAGAAGATCTCACTTTTGCGTGTTGGGATCGTCGTGTTCGACGGGATCAGCACGGTCATCACGCCGCCCAGCGTTTCGATGCCGAGGTTAAGCGGCGAAACGTCGAGCAGGAGCACGTCCGTCACATCACCAGAAAGCACACCTCCTTGGATAGCTGCACCCCCCGAGACGACCTCGACGAGGATGACCTCGTCGACGGCATTCTTGCCGAGGACCCCCTCCATCAACCCCTTCA
>CAYYHN010000162.1:0-8165 GCA_964471245.1 uncultured Rhodothermaceae bacterium
AGAGGTCAACCAAGCCGTCGCCATCCACGTCACCTACGGTTGCGGAGGCCACTTTTTCATCGCGCAAGATACCGCTGCCCTCGGTGATATCAGTAAACGTCCCGTTGCCGTTATTGGCATAAATAGTGGTGAACCCCGAGGAGCGACGACCTACGATGAGGTCTGTCCACCCGTCATTGTTCAAGTCGGCCCAAAGTGGTTGGGTATAGCTGCCGGATAGGTTGATGCCAGCCGCTTCAGAAACGTCGGAGAAGGTGCCATCGGTGTTGTTGCGCAGGAGCACGGAGCGGCCATTCGTGACGGTCACGAATACATCGAGCCATCCATCTTGGTCGAAATCGTGTGCGGCAGCCCCGTAAGCAGGACCCGTTGCTATGGCAGCTTGGTCACTCGTGTCTACGAAACGGATCTCGGTACGCTGAGCATCTGCATGGGTAACGAGTATGAGAAGGAAAGCAGCTGCAACGGTAGCACGTTTCAACATAGTTTAGGTCTTCGATAGCTGTCGATAATCAGTTGGAAGATGCCGCCACAATTCGTGCAAGTAAGGCCGCAGCATTCGGGTATTGAGGCTGACGCTGCACGATCTGTTCGAGCAACACGCGTGCTTCATCGAACTCTTCTTGATTGGCAAGTGCGTAGGCGAGCCAGAACTGAAGTTCGAGGTCGCTTGGCATCAATTGCAATCCACGTCTGAAATAGCGTTCGGCATCGTCTAACTTACGCATGGCGATACTCAAACGCCCCATGCTTTTGTACACGACGTACGATTCCTCGATGTCTGTAGCCGCGCCGAAGTATTGCATGGCTTCCGTTGCGCGCCCCATGCGTGCGAGGTTGCCTGCGGCTTCAGCGTAAGCAGCAGGGGCATAGGGGAACTGTTGAATTTGCGCCAGCGATACGCGTAATGCTTCGCCAAACGCCTCCTTTTGCTCAAAATAAGTACGCTGGGCATTCATCGTCGCGTACCACGAGCGCTCCCGGCGGTATAAAGTTGCGGCCAACATTTCTAAGGTGTCGGAAGGTGTGAATTCCGCCATCGGGTCGAAGGTGCTGCCAATTGGTTGGAAGGGCCAGCTTCCCATAAGCACCTGCACGCGAAAGTCCGCCATCAAGCTGTCAATAGGGGTAAGCAACCGTTCACGTGTGGCCACATCCGTTGGTACAGCATGCGTCCATTCGCCGATAACACCTTCGGTTTGCATTGCCTTGTAAAACGCATCGGCAATGAGAAAATAGCCGTCTATGTTTGGGTGCAAATGCTCCAGCATCAACCCGAAGCCGATTGCCCCGTGTGGCGAGGCCTCGACGAACGCCGCTTGGGATTCGACTACAACGGCATCGTAGGTGGCCGCTACCTCACGGATGATCTCGTTAATGGCCTCAGGCGCACGGAAGCGAAGCTGATCGCGCTCCTTGGCATCGATGAAATACGAGCGCGCTTCCTCTGGTCTGTCCAAGGATAGGAGTATTTGTCCCATCTGGAAGTACGGCTGCGCCGCATTCGGTGCTAACTCAATGGCCTCGCGTAACGTAGCCTGTGCAGCGCCTAAATTATTGCGTGTTTGTTCGGCCTCAGCGCGGTCGAGCAAAGTTTGAAGCGACTCGGTCCGGGCTGGATCTGCTGGGGCACTGATAAATGGCGGTTGGTCTACTTCGTTGCTCGCTACGGTCCCAATGAAGACTGGGATGCCAGCCTGCTGATACTTCACCAGAAGCCGAGTGATGTTGCCTTGGAATTGGTCGAGACCTGCTTGGTAGAGTGGGCTGTCGAGTGGAATGTGCTGCTCACCCACCATGCGCTCCATCAGTGCAGCACCCGGGTCTTGTGTGGTTAGCGATGCTGCGGCTTGAGCAATGCGCGCTAATCCGGCTCGAAGTAACTGCATGGTCCGAACGTCGCGCAGGCCAAGATACAAGTTGATCAGGCCACGCATGGGACCGAGCGACTCGGATGATCCGACGCCGAGCGCTCCGTAGTATTCGTTGTGCCCGGCATAGATGAGCACGGCATCGGGCTGTTGCGCGATGATCTCGTCAGCGAAATCCAGCAGCGTGTAGCTGTTGACGGCAGCCAAGGCCGTGTTTACAACCTCTATCTCTCGATCTGGAAACGTTTGTTGTAGCCGCTGTTCCAGCATGCGCGAGAAGCTGCCACCGTAGTAATACGGATAGCCCGCAGCGCTAGACCCACCTTGGACAAAAATGCGATACGTCTTGGGAAGTTTTTCTGCACGGAAGGGATCGGCTAGACCCGTAGGGACGCGTGCAGTGTTCGCAAAGTAG
The DNA here is from genome assembly GCA_964471245.1 of uncultured Rhodothermaceae bacterium. Classification (GTDB taxonomy): domain Bacteria; phylum Bacteroidota; class Rhodothermia; order Rhodothermales; family CAYYHN01; genus CAYYHN01. The sequence continues at coordinate 2,287 of CAYYHN010000162.1, forward strand.
CGATGCGCAACCTCATTGCTTTGCTGCATATAGCGCGGCGCATCCTCGATCACCTCAAACAAGGGATACGTTGCGCCGTACCCAAAGAGCCGGAGGCCACCTTCGAGGAGCACAAAGAAGATAAGGGGGATCAGCAGTGCCACCCCATAAAAAAGGAGGTTGCGTTTGCCATCCGGCGGTGCCGTACTCACAAGGTCTCAGGTTCTCGGTTAGGAATCCAACGGGTTTCGGCGACGCCTTCCTGCAAGTTTACCCAACGCGAAAGGACAAATGCTAGGTCTGAAAGGCGGTTAAGGTACTTCACTACACCCGGATTAAGCGCAAGGGTTTCGGCTGCGTGTACGGTAAGGCGTTCAGCACGGCGTGCCACTGTCCGCACCAGATGTAGGGACGAACCTACAATGGAGCCACCGGGCAAGATAAAATGCTTCAGTTCGGGCAGATCAGCCTCGTAGCGATCGATCCAACCTTCCAGCCGCTCGACGAGCGCTTCTTCTATGCGCGGTACAAAGGGTTTGGCATCGAGTGGGGTAGCCAAGTCTGCACCGAGGACGAATAGGTCATGCTGGATCATGTCTAGCTGATCGTCCAGCTCTAAAAAAACAGGCAAACCTCTTAGGTGGCTACGTACCAATCCCACGACAGCATTAAGCTCGTCGACTGTGCCGTAAGCATCAATTCGGAGGTGGTGCTTGGGCACTCGTGCACCACCAAAGAGTGAAGTGGTGCCCTTGTCGCCCGTGCGTGTATATATTTTCATCGTAGTAAGCAAAGGAGTGCAGCATGATAAGCTGAGCCTAAAAGAACGAAGCTGAGATGCCTGCGTTTCCTCAAGAGGACGTTGGTCGTTGAAAATAAATCGAAGGACCATCGGTATGCCCGATTAGTTGGGCTTCCATCCGAAATATCTCGCGGATTAAGTCTGGCACCAGCACATCAGAAGGCTGCCCAGTTATCAAGAGCCGTCCTTTGTCGAAAACCAGCACCCGATCGCAAAAGCGAAAGGCAAGGTCAAGGTCATGGAAGGCAGTGATTACGGTTGGGCGTGGCGTTTCTAGTCGTTGTATGGTTTCGAGGAACGAAAACCTGTGGTGGATATCAAGGTGGTTGGTGGGCTCATCGAGCAAGAGGACTTGCGCTTGTTGGGCGAGCGCTTGTGCGAGAAAAACACGCTGCCGCTCGCCCCCGCTTAACGACAGGAACGGGCGGGCTGCAAACGCTGTCAAGTCAACGTGTGCGAGTGCATGGTCGATCGCCGCTTCATCCGATTTAGACGGCCTGCCTAGCCACGATTGATGCGGTAGCCTCCCTATCGCCACGATCTCGCGGACGGTGAAGGCGAAGGAAACCTCTGCTTGCTGACGCAAAAACGCCAACAGGCGCGCAAGGTCTCTCGTTGACCACGTGCTTAATTCAATATCTTGGAACAGCGCCGAACCTTTGTAGGGAAGCAAACCCGCCAGCACGCGCAAAAGGGTTGTTTTGCCACTCCCATTCGGACCGACTAGGCCGATGAACTCGCCTTTTTCGACCGTAAAAGTAATCCCATGCAAGATGGCTGTATTGCCAAGGCTTGCGTTCAAGTCTTGTATTGAAAACAAGGAAGCCATTTGGGATGAAGGAAGTGGGAGCGGTGTCGTACCTTAGAACGTATGATTAGCCAATACCGGGATGCTCCGGTTCATAAAATACATTTTTGGTAGCAAATGTTGACGACCAAACCCTTGTATCGACGCTTTGCACATGGACTAGCCGTTTTGCTTCTGAGCAGCTTATTGGTGAGTTGTGACTCGGTGAATCAACAAGAAGCGTTTGCTGAAGCGGCAAACCGTGCACCAGAGGGCTTTGTGCAAACCAACGAAGGCGGCGAAGTCATCTCGGAAGATGAAGACGATTGGCGCACCTCACCCTTCTTTCGTGGGCGCATCCGCATTGAACCGGCCTACCCCAATCCATCCTCAGGCAGCTTCGTCACCATCCCGATCACCATCCTTGATTTCAATGCGTTTCGCGGGAGTCTGGTCCTCCGTGGATTTAATACCAGCAACCGTTTTATCCTCCTCGACGAAATTCCCAATGCTTCCGATCCGGGCGTCTACGTCTTCAACTTCAGCACCACGCTCTTCGGGGCAAAAGGGTTGCAACGCGTCTTCATATTCGATACGCTCGGCGAATTGATTTCTTATGGGGACATCATGGTTGAGTGACCTCAGAATAACTACGAACGCATTTGATCCATGCCCCTGAACTACGGTCGTCCCTACGTGCTTGCCGAAGCCAACTATCATGATGTGTTGGCTACCGATTATTCCGTGGCCGTTTTGCCGTGGGGTGCAACCGAGGCGCACAATTACCATTTGCCCTACGGCACCGACACCATCCAGTGTGATGCCATCTGTTGTGAGGCCGCCCGAAAAGCCTGGGATGCCGGGACCCATGTAGCCGTGCTACCAACCGTTCCGTTTGGCGTGAACACGACCCAGCTTGACATTAAGCTGACCATCAACATGAACCCGAGTACGCAGTTTGCCGTCCTCAAAGATGTTGTGGCATCACTCGATGGTCACGGCATCACGCGGTTTGTTTTGGTGAATGGGCATGGGGGCAATGCGTTCAAGCAAATGATTCGGGAATTGGTGCCAGCCTTCCCGAAAATGCTGCTGTGCACGCTCGATTGGTACAAAATGCTTTCGCTTGATGCTTGGTTCGCCGAGCCCGGAGACCATGCCGGAGAGATGGAGACGTCTAACATCATGCAGATTGCCCCATCCTTGGTCCGACCGCTGACGGAAGCTGGATCGGGTGCTGCGACACCGTTTGCTGTACAAGCCTTTCGGGAAGGGTGGGCGTGGACGCCGCGCGTGTGGGCGAAGGTGACCGAGGACACGGGCGTTGGAAATCCGGTGCAAGCCACGCCAGAGAAAGGTGCTGCCTTCTTAGAGGCAATTACCGATCAATTAGCTGCATTCTTGCAAGAACTCGCTCAGACCGTTCCCACCAATCCATACGAATCACTATGAGCCACATCGTTCAGGCTGACCATTCGCATGTCGAAATCGTTTCGGCGCTTTTTGATGCCTACCGTGTGTTCTATGAGCAGGCATCCGACAAAGATGGGGCGCGACAGTTTATCGCCGCGCGTATCGCCGCACAAGAGTCTGTCATTTTCTTAGCGCTCAATGAAGATGGGGAGGGCGTAGGCTTTACCCAGTTGTATCCGTCTTTCACATCGGTAGGTATGCAGCGCATTTGGGTGTTGAACGATCTTTACGTTGCCAAGGCTGCGCGCAAAACAGGCGTTGCATGGGCGCTTATGGAAGCAGCCCATGCCCATGCACGTGCCACTGGGGCGAAAAGGGTCGAGTTAGCTACGGCTCCAGACAATTATGCCGCCCAAGCCTTATATGATAAGCTAGGCTACAGTCAGGACGATTTCTTCCACTACAGCTTCGCTGTCTGAACCGCAAACGGAGAACACGTAAGGTCAAACGTTACCATTGGGCACAGATTTTTGACCACTCGGATAGGGATTTCTACGTATAGGGCAGATTTTTGGGATGCCTTCCACCAAAAATTTTGCGTACTTAGGGGCGTGTGCGACAAATCCGCAGCACTTGCTGCACAGCCCAAGGCCTATGGAAGTACAGGATACTACGGCAGACTGTATGCGCGCTATGCGCGGACAACAGCTACAAGCAGTCTACTACAACGAATTCGCCTATCCTGACGGGATGCCAGGCTGGAATCTCCATGCGGCGTTCGACGCCGTCGATTTTGGCGTTGTGCTCGTTATGTCTGATACGTTGTTGCATATCGGCTGCCAACGTAAGGGAGGGCTTGTGTTCCGTCAGCATGTAGCCCATGTGCCGCGTCAGCAACTCTGGGATGCTAAGAACAGTCGTTGGGGGCGAGTAATCGGCCGCACACTCGTTAAGGCTGATCCTGTTTGGCGCTACCAAGAACGTGATCGTACAACGGTTCGAATCTTGGACAGTGTGGTCCTTCAGTTCAAAGGCGAAGACTGTGTGTTGATATCCTCCCGTGATGCGCGTGCGGAATCGGAAGACCGCCCCATCCTTGCGCATTGCTGTGTCTTTTTCGATGAGGATGAAGCGAAGGCTTATGAAGCGGGGCCCTATTCGGGAATGTTACCTGCTTGGCGATCCGGAGGAACTTCTGCGGTAGACTGAACGAACAAGCTGCGTTTGTTTTCTCCTATTCCCATCATGCTATGCGCAGTTCAATCTATCTCGTACTTTCTTTTGTCTTGATTGCTTGTGCGCAAGCACAAGTGCCTTCGCCCGAAGTGCAAATCGCTGGAGCCCTTTCCGCGGCCCCGGATCACTTGGTCGCGGCTGCGTCTGTCTTAGGGTATGATGCAGATGGCGCTGTGGTAACGCTCCGAGAAGGGAGCAACGAATTGGTGTGTTTGGCAGATCAGCCGGGTAATGAGCAGTTTAGTGCTGCGTGCTATCATGCCTCCTTGGAGCCTTTCATGGCGCGTGGGCGAGCCTTACGTGCGGAAGGCAAAAGCCGAGGTGACGTGCAGCAGATGCGACGGGATGAAATAGCAAGCGGTGAATTGGCCTTCCCAATGGAACCCACCACGTTGTACATCCGCTACGGTCCGCTCGCTGATTTGGACACCGAAGCAGGTAACTACGCTGATCTGAAGTTGCGGTACGTCATCTACACACCGTACGCCACTGCCGAATCAACAGGCTTGCCCACGAGTGCCGTGCCGGGAGCACCTTGGCTAATGAACGCAGGCGAGCCGTGGGCACACATCATGATTCTCCCGCAATAGGAGCTGTTTACACCAGTTTTGTCGTCTCGAATTGGCGGCCGAGCTGAGTGCAAAGTGCCTCAAGGTGATGCTGGTCCGTCGTCGTAAATGCCGCTGGATCATCCGAGTCGACATCTAGCACGGCTAGCAAGCGGCCGTTGGGACTGATGACGGGCACGACAATTTCCGAACGCGTAGATGATGAGCAGGCGATGTGTCCGGGAAAGGCGTCTACGTCGTCAACGAGTTGCGTCGTTCGTGTCCGCGCAGCGGCCCCGCACACGCCACGGCCAAAGCTGATGCGCAAACAGCCGTGCCCGCCTTGGTACGGACCCACAACGAGTAGGTCATCTGAGACGGCACGGTAAAAGCCGGTCCAGTGGTAGTAGGGAAAGGCTTGGTTAAGTTCGCAGGCGACCGTTGCCATAGCGGCGAGCCAATCGGTTTCGCCTTCGAGCAGCAACCGAATGTGGCGGGCTACTTCTTCATAGCGAGCCGCACGCGCTGTGTCATCCAGTACGACGTCAGCTGCTTGCGTTGTCGAAATCGGAGCAGCCATTAGGATACCACCTTTACGCCTTTCCAGAAGGCGACATGATCTTTGATTTCGGCAGCCGCATCCTTCGGGGCAGGGTAGTACCATGCCGCGTTTGCGTTGCGCTTACCATCTACCACCACGTCAAAGTAATGCGCTTGGCCTTTCCAAGGGCATGTTGTTTGATGGCTGCTCGCATCAAAGAGCGCTTTGTTCAGCGAGGAGGGAGGGAAATAGTGGTTGCCTTCTACGACGACGGTTTCGTCGCTTTCAGCAAGTACGGTGTCATTCCAGACGGCTTTCATCAGACGATTAAAGGCTTGGTCATTGGTTTTGAGAGGCCGTCTAACGAAGCCCCATGAACTTTGTTTTGCTCTAGAAGCGTTCGCCGAAATTTCTAAGCTATAGCGTTTGGTTATCGTCTTAGCCTTGTAACAGATCGAACGGAAGCACACGCGCCAGCCACCATATCACCAGGCCGCTACGCACGCCCCACACGAGGGTTCGAATCCAATTTGTTGCTACCAGTCGGTCGAGCGTTTGCAGGTCGAAGCCGTG
>CAYYHN010000163.1:0-8162 GCA_964471245.1 uncultured Rhodothermaceae bacterium
CGTCGTTGAACAACCATTGGTCGGTGCGGAACGACACGTCTGCGCCTGAATTGCTGACGATAGCAATTACAATGCTAGCCAATTCGCCATTGCCGCCACGCGAGGTTGGGACCGGATCAAATACACCATTGCCCCCGTGGATACTGTTGTCATCGAAGAGCAACTCGAAGGGAATGACCACCTGCTGCCAACCGCCACCACTTACAGCACAAGGCCCGTTGGGGCTGACCACGCAGTTGAACTGAAACTCGTCATCAGCAGGTGAAGGAAACGGAATTGCCCCGTCGCCATCGTCGTCGTCTTGCAGGTTGACCTCTAGCACATAGTCTTGCCCAGCGTCGGGGTTGATCCAGAAGTTAAATTGGGTGAGACCAGTCAGATCAGCAGCGATCGTTTTGCCGAACCCACCGACAAAGCCGGGATTTCCGCCGCTGCCGAACCCGACTTGCAGGGAGCGTGATCCCGGAATGCCGCTTGGCACGTCTGTATCGTTCGGATCGATGCCGCCTCCACCAACGTCACCGTCGAACGAGAACCATCCGTTGCCAAACGGATCGCCGTGCTCCATATCATCTGCTACGATTTGGTTGACGCGCGTGAACGTCATGTAGTTTAGGTTGAAGCCTGCGGCCTCGACGGTCATCCGCATCACCTGCACGCCTGCACCAAGTTCCATTTGCCCGAGGCTGATGTCTTCCCAACTCTGCCACCCGCCCGTCGGCTCCACGGTACCAAAGACCTGCTGGTTGCCGATGACAATGCTGAGTTCGGAAGAGAACGCCAGTGCCGTCGCCACGCGTGCGGTTACGTCGTAAGTGCCAGCTTCGGTCACGTCGACAGTGTATTCCAGCCATTCGCCGTCGCCGGTCCAGCCAATGTTGTGGCCACCGGTTACATCCGATCCAAGTTCGATGTCCACGTCATCATCGCGGTAAGCGCTGCCGTTGTTGCCAAGGTCATTGTCGTTGTAGGCTATGCCTTGGCCACCCAAATCGTAATCTTCGGCTTCGACGATGCCGGGCAACGGCACAGGCGTGCCGAACCATGGTTCTTGCTGGATCGCCCGTAATTGCAGGATCGTCCCGCCGTCGCCTACGATGAGGTCACCGAGCACACGGCGGAGGTTCGCGGTCGTGCCGCTGTCCTCTTGCGTCCACGTCTGGCCGCCGTCGGTCGTCAAGTAGATCGCCCCACCGTCGCCCACGACACGAACGATGTTCGGTCCACCGTCAATTGAGTGGAAATGCGTGTTCACACCGGGTGGCGACACATTGCTCCATGTGCGGCCTTGGTCGGTACTCTTGAGAACCGTGCCATTGTTGCCACAGACATAGAGCGCGGGATTGTCCCCCGTGACTTCGTTGAGACGCGCCGACGTGCCACTGCTCACCTCTGTCCAGTTCACACCCCGGTCGTTGCTGCGCCAGATTTCGCCATCGGAACCAACCACGAGCGACGTAACATAGTCAGATTGGCTTGACGAGTTGGTTTGCCATGTATACACATCGTAAAAGTCGGAAAACAACGTACCCGGCTCACTGCTTGGGTTTTCCCATGTTGTGCCGTTGTCCGTGGAGCGATCGAACGAACCGAGAGAGCCCACCAACAGGACCGGCGGTAGCCCACTGGTGACGAAGCCATACGCAATGCCAAACAGGTCGGCACTGCCCGAGAACCCGGCGTCGGTCCACGTGCGGCCGTCGTCATCGCTGAAATAGCGGTTGTTGGCCTCCCCGACGATGTGCGCACGCCCGCTGCCATAGGCGATGTCGTAGAAGGTGCGCACACGGCTCGGGCTGGTCGCCTGTGTCCACGTTGTGCCATCATCCCGTGAGCGCAGCACGGTTTGTTCGCCTACGGCGAGGTAGACATCGGTGAAGTTGTTGCGGTCTATGCTGAACAGGTTCGCCGTCGTGCCGCTGGATACAACGGTCCATGCTTGTTGGGCCTGCACCGTGCCGACGATAAGGCAGGCTACCAGAAGTACACCTAGAAATCGGGATAATGTGTTGTGCATAAATATTTGAAGGAGTACAAATGAGGGAGAATAGAAATGCGCGTGTATAGGGCGCTGCCTATCTCATAATAGGGGATAAACGAACCATTTACGGTAGTCGCCTGACCTTTTCGCCAGACTACTTTTCTCTTGTCACGTCAACCTTTGACCTGAGGGGATATCAGAAAGCAAAAAAACCCATGACACAAACTTGTCACACCCCATCTACTACCTTTTGAGCACCACCTATTCCAACCCACGTAACCCGCCCCATCCCACTAAATCACGGGGCATTTCTAACTGGAGGTTTTTCTCATGGTACGCAGCATTGGCAGTGTCGTCGGCGGCTTTATTCTCTGGACCGTGCTCTGGCTCGGCAGCAATTCCGTCATCTCGCTTTCCTTCCCCGACTCCTTCAATCCCGACGGCTCGACGGACAGCGTAGGCATTCTCGTCTTGCTGCTCATCCTCAGCGTTGTTTTCTCCGTGCTGGCAGGCTACGTCGCCGCCCGTCTTGCCCCGCGCCATGCCACGAAGCATGCATGGATTCTTGGCGGCGTGCTGTTCGCCGTGGGCCTCTTTGTGCAGATCCAGTTCTGGGATGTGATGCCACTCTGGTATCACCTCGGCTTCCTCGCGCTCCTTATCCCAGCTGCTCGCTACGGTGCAAACTTAGTGCGCCCGTGAGTTTTGATTGAGGGGCACCAAGGCACGAAAACACAAAGCTTGCCGAACTGCCACCCTCAAAGCCGTCATGTCTGCAAAAGTGTCAAGGAAGTATTCTATAGCGGTGCTCGAAATGGTTGATGGCATTCGAATACCTCGTTGCTGAGCGCCGCAGCCGTTGGCTATGGGCTGTTGGCCCTTGGGTCTCGATTCCAACGCCGTGCCCGATACAATCAACACCATCAACCATTTCGATTCTTGCTATAACCCGTTTTCCCTGCTATATGCGCCCATAAATATGTTATCCCAAACGTATGTGGTCTCCATCGCTAAATTGGACTGAGACGCAGAGAATCCTTCTTCATGATGATCGGCAGGATGACAAGACCGTACGTTTTCGACAGAAAATGAGGCCTTATCTATTTCCTGCGTAGGTGCCTTCGAGGGAATGACGATCTTAGGGAATGCTTACGCAGCACACAACCACTTCCGCACATGCAGCAGCTTTGGTGTCTTCGTGCCTTAAACCAGAACCCGGCATCGTTGCAACTTCGTACGGGAATGCCGTAGGTTGACGGAACCATTTCATCCAACCGATCCCTGCATATGGACCAGCACGAAGCCTCCGAACGCATCATCCGCGCCCACGTCCTCTGGGCAATGGGCGCAGGTCTTATCCCGATTCCCTTGCTCGACATCGCCGCTGTCACCGCGATTCAGGTAGACATGCTGCAACAACTCGCTCGCGAGCATGACATGGACTTCAGCCAGTCTTCGGGCAAAGCATATGTGACAGCACTGGCAGGCGGCACGCTGGCGCGCTTGGGTGCGAGTGCCGTAAAGATCATTCCGGGAATTGGCACAGCACTAGGGCTGGTATCCATGCCCATCCTCTCTGGTGCCTCAACCTATGCTGTTGGGCAGGTCGCTTTGCGCAACTTCAGCAATGGCGTACCCATCACCAACATCGACATTGACGATGCCAAGCAAGCTTACAAGAAGGCCTACGAAAAAGGTAAGTCATACGTAAAGGACCTCGACGACAAACAGGATGAGGCTGTCGACGTCTATAAATCCCTCGAAAAACTTGGCGACCTCCGCGACAAAGGCCTGATCACAGAGAAGGAGTTTGAAGCGAAAAAGCAAGAGCTACTCGGCCGCTTGTAGAAAGCTTAGGTATCACTTCATAACATAAATGCTAGATCCAAACAACTCCTGATTCTACAATATTCCTTTGCTGTGTAGCATCTGAAGATGTACAAGCAAACCATACAACATGGAGAAAACTCTTGGCTCAGAGTCCAGTGGAGATCTGGCATTGGGATATGTGTTCACATCAAAGATCCTGATACAGGAACGATATTTTGTGATGACACCCCCTTTCTGAGACATTCTGCCCTAGCACTCCTGCTTAGGCGTTATGCGCAAGACCCAGCAGTATGGAAATCAATTGGACACTGGCAACCAGTAAGCAAGCGTTGGACCAAGAAACGTGTGGTTGAGGGGAGTGTCTGGATCGTAAGAATTGCTACAATCTTTATTGCAGCAATCATGCTCATTGCGGGTCTGCTTAATGACATACTGGCTTCACGAGACATTTTATCTTTAACAAGTGATTTATACTGGAGTACCAGCACGTTCCTTTTGAGTACTGGGCTGCTTGCCTGTTCCATACAGGATGCCATCTACTATTTCCAAGAAAACATAATTATTGATGATCCCTTGCTTACCCGACGAGGCTTATTCTTTCTTGGAATACTAGGCATTGTGGTTAGCCTCGCCATGATCATATAGTTCTTCAAAACATAGTGTCCTATTCGACGCACGAGACACATACTGAACACAGACAAAGGTTAAGAAACGCATACTTCAGGGCCATACAACTAAGGGTTTTAGGTATCATCAAGAACGATGCACATGTCAATGGCCATCGGTCAACTATCAACTAGCCGGCTATACATGTGTATCAGCACCCGCCGCACAAACGCTTGTAGAGAAGCGCACCCGTCATGCGACTGAAACAGATCATCGAAGACGACGACAGCAAAGCAGGGCGGCTTTTCGACGGGTTTATTCAGGTGCTCATTGTCGCATCGCTGATCTCGTTCTCGTTGGAAACCTTGCCGGACCTCTCGCCACACCTCCGTCGCGTCTTAGAACGTGTTGAGATTGGAATCGTCATCATCTTTACGCTGGAGTATATCCTACGCGTCTACGTAGCAAATCACAAACGTCGCTTCATCTTTAGCGTATCAGGCCTCATTGATCTGCTTGCTATTCTCCCCTTCTATGTAACCACCGGGGTAGACCTCCGCTCAATACGCGTCTTCAGGCTCTTTCGGATTTTCAGCGTACTCAAGCTATTTCGGTACAGTCGCGCTATTCGGCGGTTCAAACGTGTGTTTGTGCTCATTCGGGAAGAGCTTGTCTTATTCCTCTTGGCGTGTTCGTTCCTGATTTTCATGGCCTCTGTAGGCATCTACTACTTCGAAAACAGCGCCCAACCCGAGGTATTTGCGTCTGTGTTCCACAGCATGTGGTGGGCCGTCATAACACTTACAACTGTGGGGTACGGCGAGATTTATCCGATTACCATCGGTGGCAGAATCTTTACGTTCGTCATTCTCATGATTGGCCTCGGCATCATTGCGGTGCCCGCTGGTTTAGTCGCAAGCGCCCTCTCTAAAACCCTTAAGGAGGAAGAGTCTGAGTTGCCTCCTCCTGTCAACTAAGCGTGTAGATCTACATGGTTGAACCTGCCACCGAAGCCGACCTGCCCGCACTCTGTGACTTGCTCACGGTCTTGTTCACGCAGGAAGCGGAATTCGTACCCAGCCGTATTAACCAAACAGCGGGGCTTCGAATGATCTTGGACAGCCCGGATGTAGGGACCATCCTCGTTGCACGCGATGGACCGCACGTGATTGGCATGGTAAACGTCCTCTTTCTGCCGTCGACTGCGCTTGGGCGTCGGGTAGCCCTCATCGAAGATATGGTTGTTGCCCCAAATCATCGAGGGCGTGGCCTTGGCTCGCACTTACTCCAAGCAGCTATCGCGTATGTAGAAGCCAACGACGGAGCACGCATTACACTTCTAACCGACGGTGACAACCAAGCAGCCCAGTGCTTCTACCAGCGTCACGGCTTTGCACATTCCACGATGATCCCGATGCGGTTACAGTTGGACACCCATACGTAGTGCATCTACACACATCCTATCCCAACAGATGCCAACACTACCGACGTACGGTTGTCATCATAGCATCTGATGTTGAATAATTGCTAACGCACAGCACTTCTCAGCGATTGCCCAGCCAATAATTCTCCCACCTGTTATGACAGAGTTGCTTTCTCTACAACAAGCCCGAAAGCTAGCCTTGTTGGCACAGCGCGTCCCGTCTACTCACCACACGGATGACGCCTTAGGTGCTACGCTTTCAACAATCGAGCACCTTGGCTACATTCAGATCGACACCATCTCAGTGGTGCAGCGCGCCCATCACCACACGCTGTGGAACCGTAACCCAAGGTATGAAGCCACCCATCTACGTCAGTTGCTGCGCGACAAAAAGGTATTTGAATACTGGTCACACGCAGCCGCCTATCTTCCTTTTCGCGATTACCGATTCAGCTTAGTCCGTAAGCATGCATTAGCGAGCGGAAAACAAAAACATTGGTATCCTCGTGACGAGCCGATGATGAACATGGTGCTCAAACGCATTACTACCGAAGGTCCTTTGAAGGCAAAAGACTTTGCTAACACAGGCAAAAAGGTGCGTGCTTGGCAAAGCAAACCTGCCAAAAGGGCGCTTGAACACCTGTTTATGCAAGGCGACCTCATGATCCCATACCGCGACAAGTTTCAGAAGGTGTACGACCTTACTGAGCGGGTCTTGCCTGAAGGAACCAATACGACATTACCTACTCGGGAAGAATATGCGCGACATCTGATTACGCAGTACCTACGAGCCAACGGATTAGGCAGGCCATCCGAAATCGCGTATCTCCGAAAGAACACCAAACCCTTCATATCAGCCTCATTGCAAGAGATGGTCGCCTCGGGCGAAGTCATGCAAATCCGTGTCGCCGATGACCTCTACTATGCGTTGCCCCAAGCACTTGCCTTGCTGGACCACCCCGTAACACGAAACAAGCTGAACATCCTATCGCCGTTCGACAATCTCATCATACAACGCAAACGTGTGCAGGCGCTGTTCGGGTTTGACTATCTCCTTGAATGCTATGTCCCCAAAGCCAAACGTCAGTATGGCTATTTCTCCTTGCCCATTCTCTGGGATGGCGACCTGGTCGCACGCATGGACTGCAAAGTCGAGCGGAAGAAACGTACCCTGCATATCCATCACCTCGCTTTAGAACCCACGATTTCGAACATCGACGCATTTCTCCTTGCTTGGCACCAAGGGCTGATCTCGTTTCTTCGATTCAACCACTGTGATACCGTTGAACTCCACCGAACCACTCCTGCGAATATCAAAGACAAGTTGGAACACGTGACCGGCCCCTTTGCGTAGGCAAACCGAAAGCAAACAAGATCGCATAGCACACGTCAAGCCCAATCGAATATCTGATCCGCCACGCGATGAGCAACGACTTCTATGATGCGTTGGAACCTTACTACCACCTCATCTACAAGGATTGGGAGGCCAGCATTGCACGACGATGACTTGCGCCGTGCCTTTGCTTCGTTCTACCACTGCGTACGGCCAAGCGGTGGCTGCTTGATCAGTGTGCGCGATTACGACCACGAAGACCGTGCACACACCAAGGTTGTCCCCTGCGGACTGCGCGAAACAAACGACAAACGATACCTTGTCTTCCAAGTGTGGACTTGGGATGGCGACCACTACGACGTATCGATGTACTTTGTTGAGGATACCGGCCACAGGCAAGGTGCGGCACATATCATCCGTACCCGCTATTACGCTGTCCGTATTGCCCATCTCATGGCGTTGCTAGAAGAGGCAGGGTTCAGCAATGTGCACCGGATAGACGGCATCTACTACCAACCTCTCCTTGTCGGGACCAAAAGATGAAGCTATCCGCTGCGTTCTTTACACACCGCCTCAAACCTACCCTATGGCTCATGCGCCATCACGATGCCGTTCTTCCGGATGACATAGCCTTGGCCTGCGATGCCTGCAATGACGTTGACTTCGTACACGTCGAGTTGTCCATTGGTCTCTACGTTGAAGGTATGAACCGTCATATAGAGGTAACTGGTCTTCTCAGAGACTAATTCGCCATCGAAGAAGACTTTCTCTTTGCCGGTGAACGAGCTGGAGTCGATTTTGATTTCAGCTCCGTCGATGGTGGCGCGAAAGGTGGGCATGGGCTGGCGATGACGTGAGTAAACAAGAGCGGTAGGCAGAGCAAAGGCGCACCGACCAAAGCCGATGCGCCTGATATCAACGCAAGAAGCGCACGTGCGTTTCAGCAGAAAACAGGTTACTCAAGGTAAAGATCCTGCTCGGATTCGACC
>CAYYHN010000164.1:0-8141 GCA_964471245.1 uncultured Rhodothermaceae bacterium
TACAACCCCGGTGGTACAGACGGTATCCTTGGTGCGGGTACCATGCGCGCCCTCACCGACTACCAGCGCTCCCGTGGCATCGGCACCGGCGAATTGACGCTGGAAACGCTTGAGTCGCTCGGCATCTCGACGGCATTCTAGAGCCAGCCAATAGCTTACATGCAAAACGCCCGCTTCCTTAGGGAGGCGGGCGTTTTGTATTTGGGAATGCGTGTGTTCGGATAGAAAGAACTGGGCAGCTAGCCATTCCGGAACTAAGCGCCAGCCCGCCGCGACAGTGCAGCGGCAATCTCGTCGCTGAGATGTTGTACAAAATCCGCGATCAGCATGCCGCCTTGGTCGCCAGCACCGTGCTTGCGGACAGCAACGGTGCCGCCTTCGACTTCCTTGCTGCCGACGATCAGCATGTAGGGCACCTTCTGCATCTCCGCGCCGCGAATTTTGTAGCCGACTTTCTCGTTACGCAGGTCTACATCTACGCGGAAGCCTGCATCTTGCAACTGCTGCCCAACCGACTCGGCGTAGGCGTTGAACGTCTGACTGACCGGCAACACCGCAACTTGCGTTGGGGCAAGCCACGAAGGGAAATTGCCGCCACAGTGCTCAATCAGCACGCCGATGAAACGCTCCAGCGAGCCAAACGGGGCGCGGTGGATCATCACCGGACGCTTCTTCGTGTCGTCGGCATCGGTGTATTCAAGGCCAAACCGTTCGGGCAAGTTGTAGTCGACCTGAATGGTGCCAAGCTGCCACTCACGCTGAAGCGCATCTTTAACCATAAAGTCGAGCTTCGGCCCATAAAACGCCGCCTCGCCTAGTTCCTCTACCGTCTCCAACCCCATCTCCGCGGCGGCTTCACGGATCGATTGCTCGGCCAAGTCCCATTGCGCATCCTCGCCAACGTACTTGTCCTTATTTTCAGGATCACGTAGTGAAATCTGCGCTTTGAAGTTTTCGAAATCGAGCGCGCCGAGCACTTGGAGTGTCAAGTCAATGACGTTCTTGAACTCATCCTTCACTTGGTCTGGACGGCAGAAGATGTGGGCATCATCCTGCGTGAAGCCGCGCACTCGCGTCAGCCCCGAAAGCTCGCCCGATTGTTCGTAGCGATAGACCGTGCCGAATTCGGCGTAGCGGATTGGCAACTCACGGTACGAATGTGGCTCGGCGTCGTAGATCTGCGTGTGGTGCGGGCAGTTCATCGGCTTGAGAAGGTAGCCTTTCTTGCCTTCCTCGTCCTCGAACATCGGAGGGAACTGGGAGTCGCTGTAGTACGGGTAGTGCCCGCTGGTACGGTACAACTCCAAGTTGCCGATGTGCGGCGTCACAACAGGCTGATAGCCGCGCCGGACCTGCTCCTTCTTCAGGAAATCAGCCAGCGTATCCCGCAGTTGAGCGCCTTTCGGGAGCCAGATGGGTAACCCCGAGCCGACCTTCTCGCTGAACATGAACAGCTTCAACTCCTTGCCAAGCTTGCGGTGGTCGCGCTGCCGTGCTAATTCGAGGAGTTCAAGGTACTCGTCGAGCTCCTTCTTTTTCGGAAAGGTGATGCCGTAGAGGCGCGTGAGCTGCTTCCGCTTCTCATCGCCGCGCCAGTATGCGCCTGCGATGTTGAGAATTTTTGCGGCTTTAATGGTGCCCGTATGCGGGATGTGCGGCCCACGGCATAGGTCGGTGAAGTTGCCCTGCGTGTACAGCGTGATGGTGCCGTCTTCGAGGTCTGCGATCAGTTCGGTCTTGTATTCATCGCCTTTCTCCTCGAACAGCGCAAGTGCATCGGCTTTCGAGATTGGCTGGCGCTCGAATCTATGCTTCTGCCTAGCCAACTCGATCATCTTCTTTTCGAGCTTAACGAGGTCGTCCTGCGACAGCTTGCGATCGCCAAGGTCCACGTCATAATAGAACCCACGCTCAATAGCAGGTCCAATGCCGAACTTCACGCCGGGAAACAGCGCCTCCAGCGCCTCAGCCATCAGGTGTGCCGACGAGTGCCAGTACGTCGCCTTGCCTTCCTTGTCTCGCCACGTGTAGATGGCGATTGTGGCGTCGTCTTCGATGGGACGGGCAAGGTCACGCACCTCGCCGTTGACGCCAATAGACAAGGCATTCCGAGCCAGCCCAGCCGAGATGCTCTCGGCCACGGCCATCCCCGAAACCCCTGCCTCATACTGACGGACTGAACCGTCGGGGAAGGTCAGGTTGATCTGCTGAGCCATGATGTTGCAGGATCATTAGATGAAAGCGATACGAACCCGCAAAATACAGCGTGTGTGGTTTGGGAAGTGTGGGGAGTTTGGGAAGAGTTAGGGCTGGGTTATGATCCAGCAGGCCGGGGAAAGGTAGGAGATTGCTGGCCTCGCTGACGGAGTCGCAAAGTGAGCGAGCGAAGGGGGAGTTCGCTGGGGCTTGCGAACGGAGGAAAGAGGGCGTGTTGGAGTTGACGCATGCTACATCGGCTGTACCACACGCAAAAACGAATGGTGCGAGCATCAAGTCTGAGCAAAGATGGTGTACTGGTCCCTTGGAGAAGCTATGGGCCGGGTGGCGATCCTTTGGGCTCAAATTTATGATTATTCGTTGGCCATCCTAAGTTCTCCCAACTATTGGACGAAACGAAAAGAATACGAAACGAGGTAGAGGTGTTTTGTCCAGCTTTCTTCGACACGTCGTCTCTTGGGTTCTTCGTCTCTTCAAGCATGGACTCCCATGTCCAAACTTGAGTTGATGCTATCAAAACTACGCAAGGGGACGCAGCATGTCTGCTCTGTATAACAGCTTACCATCTATTGTGAGCGAGAAGCTTCAGGCTCGGATCAAGGATGCGCAGGACTATCTGCATCGGCCTGTCGATGTCGCCTCCTTGGTGGTCTTCCGGATTGCATTCGGAGCCATCATGCTCTTCGAAGTCTACCGCTTCTTCGACCATGACTGGATTCGGCGCTTCTACATCATCCGTGAGTTCTATTTCAAGTACTACGGCTTCGAGTGGGTGCAGCCGTGGCTTGGTGATGGCATGTACATTCATTTCGTCGTCGTCGGGATTCTGGCTCTTTGCATTGCATTAGGCCTGTTCTATCGCATCACGACCGTGCTTTTCTTTGTAGGCTTCACGTACTGGTTCTTGTTAGATCAGACCCGGTATCTGAATCACCTCTACATGGTGGCGCTCATTGCGTTTCTCATGTGCTTCATCCCGGCCCATGTAAATGTCTCCTTGGATGCGCGACGCAAGCCATCCCTGCGCAGTGATCAGGTGTCTATGTGGCATCTCTGGCTCCTTCGTTTCCAAGTTGGATTGGTTTATTTCTACGCGGGGATTGCCAAACTGAATGGCGATTGGTTACAAGGCGAACCTGTCAGAATGTGGTTGCAGAAGCGTTCGGACTATCCCTTGATCGGTCCCTTGTTCGAAACGGAAGTGGCAACGTGGTTCTTCAGCTATGGCGGACTGATGTTCGATCTGTTTATCGTGCCAGCCATCCTCTGGAAACGAACCCGCTATTGGGCCTTGGCCGCGGCCATGTTCTTTCATGCGACCAACAAGATGATGTTTGACATCGGCATCTTTCCCATGATGATGCTGGCTGCTACCACCATCCTCCTGCCAGCGGATTGGCCGCGAAGGATTCCGTTGTTCTTTTCAGCCCTCGCGACGCCTGTGCGCGGTGATGCCGTGCTTCCCAAACATTCTAAACTCATCCTTGCTGGCCTAGCTGTATGGGTGTTGTTCCAAGTTCTGATGCCTTTTCGGCATGTTCTTTACCCGGGAAATGTACATTGGACAGAGGAAGGCCACCGCTTCTCATGGCACATGAAACTACGGGACAAGGGTGGGACGGCCCGCTTCATTGCCACCAGTCCCTCGCGCGATACCACGTGGGAGATCAATCAGCGCGAATACCTAAGCTCTGCCCAACGCACGCGTATGTCACGGCGTCCGGATATGATCCTGCAATTTGCGCATCACGTCGGAGCCGACCTGAAGAGACAGGGTTTTGAAGACATTGAGATTCGAGTGGACACCCAGACTATTTTAAATCACCGTCCTCCTCAACCGCTCATTGATCCTCAAGTCGATCTACTAAAAGTAGAGCGCAACCTCATGCATGCGACGTGGATCCTGCCGCTTAAGGAATGACAAGGCCCACATAGGCAATACCGTCAGCAACGGACGGAGATGTTGCTGTGTACGGTTTCGTCCCTGATTCTTCTATGGAGTCCGAAGTACCCAATCACCGCATGCAGCGCGCGTCACTCATACCGTAGGGTTTGGCTGGGGTTCGTCCATGCGGCTCGTAAGGTTTGGTAGCTGACGGCGAGGAAAACCAGCGTCAGCATCGCACCGCCAATCCAGAGGAAGGGTGTTGCGCCGAGGGGAATTTGATAGGCGAAACGGGCGAGCCATTGGGGGGCGAGCCAGAGGACAAGCGGCGTCGCGATGGCAAGGGCTGCGATGGCGAGGAGTACGAATTCGCGGTTGATGAGGACCAGCACGTCACGTGTCGTGGCGCCGAGCACGCGCCGTATGCTGATTTCCTTGCGACGCAGTACGGTGACATATGCCGAGAGTCCAAAGAGGCCGAGGCCACCGAGGAGCAGGGCGAGTCCGGTCAAGAGGCTGGCGAGCGTGCGCATCCGGCTATCTTGCTGGTACAGATCCTCGACTTGGTCGCGGAGGAAGACGGGAGCGTATGGGACATCAGGTAGCATGTCCTTCCAGATGTCCTCCAACGCTGCTAAGCTGGTATTTACGTCATCTGTGTTTACGCGGACCACCGTATCGTAGAACCAATTGCTCTCTGGATACACGAACATAAACAGCGGCCGGATGGATTCGTGCAAAGAGAATAGGTGTATGTCAGGTGCGAGGCCATCGATGGTGTACGGATACCCTTCACCGCCGTTAGAATTGGGGGCTTCAACGATCACTTCGCCTTTTGGGTCGGCCCAACCCAGCCTTTTAGCGGCGGTCTGGTTGACCAGGTAAATCACCTCCGGAAGCGTCTCATTGGTGGCTTCCATCGCCTCTAGCGAGGGCGCTTTCACCTGCATGACATCGAACCAGCTTAGGCTGACCGCCTTGAAGTTGCCATCATCATAGATTGCGTCGCTGTCGCCCCCTCGGAAATAAGCGCGATTGTAGGCCGGGCTTGGGCCGCCACCCCAACCCATAGCAAGAACCTCCGGCGTGTCAATAATTCGCGTCTCCAAAGCCCGATATGCTTCGATATCCGGTATGCCGGGTAGCATGAGCACGCCATCGAGATTGACGCCAAGGTCGGCCTCTGCAATAAACCGCATCTGTTGGTTCATGATCAGGGCCATTGCACCCAGCCCCACAACCAGCACAAACTGCGTTAGGATCAGGCCTCGTCGTAGATTCAGGCCGTGTGCTGCTTGTCGATGATTCGTAGCCAGCTTGCGGAACAGCGTAAGGGCTGAGCGGCGCGCAAGCACAAAGGCTGGGTAGCTCCCTGCAATCAGCCCCGTGAAGAAAGCCAAGCTGATCAGGCCCATGAATAACACAGGCTCGCCAATAAACGCATTGGTGAGCGAGAGGCCCATCAAGGCATTAAACGCAGGCAGCACAGCTGACACCAAGATCAGCACCAAGGGCACACACAGCAGGGCGAAAAGAATTGCTTCTGTCAGATATTGCATTGCGACCGTGCGATGCGGTGCGCCAAATGTTTTGCGGACAGCCATCTCTTGCGTCCGCCCCGCATACATGGCTACCGACAAATTCATGTAGTTGAGGCACGATGTGCACAGCACGAGTAGTCCAGCAATCATAAAAAACCAGACATAGCTCCGGTCTCCCGATGGCTTTAAGGGGTACAGCGCATCTTGGGTGAAATGAATGTCGGTGATAGGCAAGAGGCGAATAGACCCAAAGCTCGGGTTGTCTACTCGGCGCGGGTTTGCCTGATCCAAAGCTGCAGTGATGGGCGGAAGTATAGCTGTGGGATCGACGTCAGCAGCCGTGCGCACATACGTATAGGCTCCCCAGTAGGGGATGCGCGGTGCATGGACGACGAGGTCGAAATCAAAATGCGCCGTCTCAGGCAAGGGTGCTACGACTCCGGTTACCGTGAGTACCAGCGTATCTACGTTGATAGTTTGACCGAGTGCTTCTCCATCTGCAAAGAGCTTTTCTGCGAGCGGAGCGGTCAAAAGGACACTGTACGGAGCATCAAGCGCGCGCGTTGGATCACCTGCAAGGAACGATGGGGTGAACATGGACAGGAAAGCTGCCCCAGTGTTAGTAAACAACGTCGCATCCACTTCAACCGGCACGTGCGGTGGACCTACGTAGCGCCGATTGGAATGGATGAAGATCTGGACCGCGTCTTCGATGCCGGGAATGGCCTCCAAATAGGTCGGCAACAGCTTTTGTTCTTCTTCGGGCGAACGTCCATAGCCACCAAAACCAACTGTGCTGTACCACTGCGTACGGAGCGAGGGGTTGATTTGGTAGGTCGTCTCATGATGCGTGAAGTTGGTGTCGTAGCTGCGCTCATGAAACACAAAGAGCGCAACTAGGGCACAGGTAGCAAGCCCTAGCGTCAGGCCAATACCGTTTACCAACGCATACGTTTTTTGGCGTTGGAGTGTACGTATCGCAACGGTGACGTAGCTCTTGAGCAAGGCCGCATACCAACGCACTTCCATACCTGCCTTGCCTTTGCGTTGCAGCTTGGCCCACTTGACCTTGTTGTATTCGGCCTCGCCCCCTGCAATATCACCGGCTGCATCGACCGCCGTACGAAACGCTTGCTCTTCGGTCATCCCCTCCGATACCAAGACCTCGATGTGATCACGCAGGTGTTCTTCGAGTTCATTGAGGTCCTCGTGTAGAAAAGCACGTCGGGTTTCGTGTGCACGTCGCCACGTGGCGAGAGCTGTTTCCAAATTGAACATGGCTGTCGAGTTGTCGATGGGGCCGTTGTGACTTGTTAACCGGAAAAGAGGATTAACCGGGCTGAGGAGACGCATCAACGTCCCATAGCGTGCAAAGGAGTTGGTGAAAAGCAAACCAGTCCGAACGCACTGAGGCGACAGCTTGCTCACCAGCAGGAGTGAGGTGGTAATATTTGCGTTGCCGCCCGTTCGGTTGCTCTTGCCATTGGGCAGTGACTAGCCCACGGTTTTCCAGGTCGTGAAGCAACGGGTACAGTCGGTTTGCTTTCCATGCAACACGGCCTCCCGAACGGGATGCCATCTCTTGGATGAGTTCGTAGCCATAGTGCGGGCCACGTGCAAGTAGGGAGAGCACCAGTGGCTCAGCGGTAGCCGCGACAAGTTTTTTAGGTAGCATGGCGAGTAGAGTTAAATGCAATCGCCAATTAATATATCCAGTATTTGATATGTGTCAAGAAATGGATATAAAATGCGTAACCATGCCTACTAAACTGACAGATAGATAAGTAGATGTGAGGAGAATAGGCGCTGGGACAAGCTTAATAGCCATTATTGCGATTAAGCTGGTTCAATTCTGTCTCGTAAAGTCAGTTGATAGGGGGGACGATATGGGGCAGCAGATAGGCCCTATCCACTCACCACAGTAGGTAGGTATATCTAGAACTGAGACTATCGATCAATCAACCTCTGCGTCCCACCAAAGATAATGTCTTGGATGTAGTCTTCCGCGAGGAAATCGTGGGGGAAGCCAAGGTCAAAAGCGCTGACTTCGGTGAGGTGTTGCATCTGGGCATCGCTCAGCGTGATGTCGAGGGCGCCGAGGTTGTCGTTGAGTTGGGCAACGTTGCGTGCGCCAAGTAGCGGGATGACAGCGCCGGGTTGTTGCATGGCCCAGCGGATAGCGACTTGCCCCGGCGTGCAGCCGATCTCGTCAGCGACGGCGATGACGGCTTCGGCGATGTCGAGATTGCGCGTTTTGGTGGCGGCTCCGTTCTTGGCGCGGCCTTCGTCGGGTGGATTGTCGCGGTTGTATTTGCCCGTGAGCACGCCTGCGCCAAGCACGCTCCACGGCGTCACGCCTAGGCCGAGCGCGCGGGCCATTGGCAATAGGTCGCGTTCGGCGGTGCGATCGATGAGGCTATAGCGGATCTGGAGGCCCACAAAACGGCTCCACCCACGGAAGTCGGCGATGGTGTTGGCTTGACTTACGACCCATGCAG
>CAYYHN010000165.1:0-3888 GCA_964471245.1 uncultured Rhodothermaceae bacterium
GGGTGGATGGGTGGATGGAAGGTAGGCGTAAATGGGGAAAACGTGATGACGTACCCTGCAAATTCTGAGTAACCCGAATTTTCCAACTCCCTCCCCTTCCCAAACTCCCCAAACGCAAAAACGGGGTCAGCGGCTGGATAAACCACTGGCCCCGTTTTAAAGCTAAACGCCTTGCGAGCGACTTACTTGATCAGCAACATCTTGCGACCAATAACCGTCGTGGGCGTTTCGATGCGGTAGAGGTAGGTGCCACTAGCAAGGTCGCGTGCGTCGAAGTTGACTTGGTAGCGACCAGCCTGCTGCGTACCATCGACCAGCGTGGCGACCACGCGGCCGAGCATGTCGTAAACGCGGACTTTCACATCCTGCGTTGCGTCGATGCTGTACTCGAACGTCGTTGTTGGGTTGAACGGGTTCGGGTAGTTGGTGCTCAGCGTGACTTGCGTCGGCACTTCGCTGCCAATTTGCTCGATCGTTACAGCCGTGGCGGGGTTCTCTTCACCCGGCAATGCAATTGACTCGGGCTCAAACTGCTCAACGGGCAGAACGCGTCCCGCTGGGAAGGTGCCATCAGCATTCGGCGGAATGAAGCGGAGACGACGACGACCAGGATTGCCTAAGCCACCACCAGGTTCCGTAAACTGCGTATCAACACCTCCGAATGCATAAAGGTACTGCACGGCGCTATAGGTTGGCCCATTTACAGTGAAGGTACCTGTATACACCATATCACCGTCAGGGTCAGTCAGCACAAAGTCTGTGTCGATCGCGAAGCCATCACCTGCAGCATTGCGCGGAATGCCTTGCGTAAACGCCCAGATAGGATCCTGCGTGAGGTCTACAAAAACGGAATCGTTAGCAGGATCGAAGACTTCAGGATTGTTCGGGTTTGTAGCAGGCATCATGTTCACTTGGAAGGTGACTTCCGATGTGACTCCACCCGGTATCACATTACCAGCTAGGATATCGTTGAAACGCTGCACACCCAAGTCTTGCGCAATAGCACCATCATAATCGAACTGACGGTCCGATCCAGCCGTAGAGAGTGGTTCTTCCCAACCGCTTGGCGGCTCTTGCCCATTGAAGGCTGCTCGGAACGTATCGTCGTTATAGTTCAGGAAGAACTTGTAGTTTTGGGTAGTACCGGGTATCAACGAAACCGGAATCTCGTTCTCAAACAAGCTCAGGCCGGGCACGTCAAAGAGGAGGCAATCGTCAGGGTTGTCGCAATCCCAACCGTTGATGGTGCCACGCAGTTCGAGGGTGTCACCAC
Organism: uncultured Rhodothermaceae bacterium; assembly: GCA_964471245.1. Taxonomy (GTDB): domain Bacteria; phylum Bacteroidota; class Rhodothermia; order Rhodothermales; family CAYYHN01; genus CAYYHN01. Next base: position 1,274 of record CAYYHN010000165.1, read on the forward strand.
GTGCTTTGTCAAACATGCCAATAGCTTCCAGTGGCGAGAGATCGACGGTGAAGATGAGTGAACCATCGACAGGCTGTGTGCCACAAGAAGCCGGGCTGCCTTGGCGGTTGAAGTAATCCCAGTACAGTGTGGTATCGGAAGCAGGGATCGTAAAGTTGCGGTTATCGCCCTCTTCCCAACCAACGTTTTCACCATTAGCAACGACAAACTTGTAGTTTTGCGTTTGGCCAGCAGCCGTCGCTGGGTAGTAGGCTGTACCCGACCACAGGTCAAAACCAACTTCACCGTTAATGTCGCTTTCTTGGCTCAGCACGAGGTTGTTCGCGCCCCAGTCGAGTGGGCTGTCACCACCAAGGTCGTCGCCACGTACAGCAATAGACACGGCTGGATCTGCAGGGTTATAGCCGCTGTTCAAGGCACCGTCAGTACAACCAAATACACGGTAATGCACGGCGATCATGTCCTGCATCACGTCATACGGACGCCAATCGTAGGGGCCGCGGTCGAAGCCTTGCTCGAAGAAGTGCACGGGGGCTACGAAGTCGTCGGTACCCGGCGCGAGCGTCGGATTCGGGTCGGCTTCCCAGCCATTCAGCCCGGCATTCTCCGTCTGCTGCGAGTAGAATTTGTACTGGAGCGTTTTGTCGTTGTCCATTTGGAACGAGATCTGCCAGTAGTCACCGCCGATGTTGACGGGTTCCAGCGTGGACTGGTCGCTCCAGTCGATGACGCTGCCATCGACGAGGGTAAAGGGGGCTTCAAAACCCGAGCCTGCATCAACCGCACCACGCACTTCGATGAAGTCCATGGTGTTGGTCGTGTCAGGAATGGTTGCTGTGTTGAGCGTCAGCGTGACCGTCCGCTGGGCGAAGGCCGTTCCTACGAAGAACGCCATCACCAGCATCAGGCTGCACACCCGCCCGAGAATTGTAGTAGTACGCATGAGTACTCCTTGGTATTGATGGATGGAAGGTTTCTAGAACAGTGTAAGCGTTTTCATGTCTGTAGGCGCAAAACGGGCTTCAAACGAAATCACAGCGTGTGGATTCGCCCCGCGCAGGCGGGTGTCCAGGAAGGGGTGGGCTGATTAAACGGGTCCCCCGCCTGCACGGGAGGCACAACCGTCGTCTGCTCAGGCCCGAAGCGCGTTCCTACCGCACAATCAGTATACACCACCTAGAGGGTTGATTTCTGGCACACCTCGATGGCTCCCGGCCATCCGACATGCACGTGGGCGCAGCGCAAGGCCCAAACGTAAATGTCTGTCACGAGGTGTAAGTGAATGTCATATTACAAAATGGTTAAGCGCTTTACCAGTCCCAAATAAAAGGAACCGGGCACAACAAAAAGTTAATCTGAAGGCGTGCTTGTTTAGATCAAGCTTATTCGCTCAAGGACAAAGCATTGAGCGATTTTGCCATCCTTAAAACTGCACCGCAAACGTAAATCGGTTGACGCCGTTGAAGTACTCTTGCGCCTCGTAAGCATAGTCAAACGCAAAGTTGAGCGGCGCGAAACGGTAACGCAAACCAGCTCCTAAGGTGAACGAGCGGATGCTATCGTCCATCAGGAGTTCGCTGTAACCGCCACGTAGCATCACAAGGTCATCCAGTAACCCAACCTCAGCCCCAACATTGACGAACTGCTCGCTGTTGTTTGGGTTGAGGGCCTCGACGGCTAGCGTCAAACGACTATTGGCGCTTTCGAACACTTCGCCCGAGAGGCCGATGCGCATCGTCAGCGGCAGGTCGAACTCGTCGGTGTTGAGGCGGGCACGGTTGCTTTCGTTGTTGCCACGGTTGTTCGGGTCGATGTCCGCGATCGTCAGGAGGTCGTCACCCGTGATCTGCATCTTGGTGCCGAAGTTAGAGATAGCAGCGCCCAACCGAATCCCGCGGAACGGCGTCACAAACTGGGTACCCACATCGAAGCCCACTCCGCTGGCCGACGAGTTCCAGATGCGCTCGTTGATCAGCTTGACCGAGCCACCTATCGAGAAGCGATCTGTCAGCGCGCGACCGTACGAGAGGGCGACGGCGTAGGACGCTGCATTGAACGTCTCGCCCGTGCCGTCTTGCTCGGTTACGGTCGTCACTTCCATGTCGGCGGTGCGCATGGAGGTGATGCCAATCCCGACGACGCCCCCCCCGGCTGGCATGGCGACGGAAACAAAGTTGAGGTCGATCTCGGCAAGCCACTCGGTGTATTCGCCCATGAACGACGCCTGCGTGAGGTTGGCCAAACCAGATGGGTTCCAGTAGATGGCCGAGGCATCGTTAACGTTGGCCGTCATGGCATTCCCCATAGCCGTAGCGCGTGCGCCAATCGGGATGCCGAGGAACGTAGCAGCTGTGGTGCCACGCTTGGTTACGTTACGCGCTTGGCTGTCGAAGTCTTGGGCCGGAGCCGTCGTCGCCAGACCCAGCAGCAGCACCAAGGCAAGGGCGTAGTATCGAAGCTGTTTCATGTATTTGTGTGTTGAAAAATGCCCGTTGCGGGCGGGTTCGCTTCGCGTACAAGTCGATGAAGCCAAGAACCAAGGAGACTGCCACCTACGGCAGCGCAATGCTCAATGGTCTCCTCGGTTCTTCGGCTCCTCGACTCACTATTTGATG
>CAYYHN010000165.1:3898-8140 GCA_964471245.1 uncultured Rhodothermaceae bacterium
AACGTCCCGGTTTTCTCACCGATACCGGGCGCTTCGACGTGGTAGAGGTAGACCCCATAGGCCACGCCAAGGTTATCTTCACTCTGTAAGTTCCAATCGACCGTACCATCGAGCAGTGTAGACGGCGTCACACCATCGTTGGAGCCGTCGTTGTGCCGAAGCGTGCGCACCAAACGTCCATCAACCGTGAAGATGCGGATGATGGCTTCGGGCGGTAGCTTCGTGAACTTGATCACACGCGGTCCGCGGCCAGACGAGAACGGGTTCAACGGCTCGAACGAGTTCGTGGCCACGTAGGGGTTCGGCACGACGCGGATGTTGTCGAGCGCATCCGCGGCAGCTTCGTTGTCGATGGTCGAAGCCGTAGTCGTGAACTCGAAGACATCCGATGAGAGGAACGGCTTACGCGTCACGACGATAGCCTCATCGCCTTGGCTTGGGTTTGTGTTGTCTTGGAACGTAAAGTTGAGCCCTACACGCCATGTGATGATGTTTTCGGCCTGATCGCCCCCAGCTTGTGGCTCGAAGAGCACCAGCAAGTCACTCTCCCCACGGCTCGGATCCGCACTAAACGTGGCGGGCTCAGTCGAGAGTGGCGAAACGAAGTCATCACCTGTGATATCCCAGAAGGCGTACTGGACAGGTTCTTCGGTACCATCCGGCAGCACCTTCACGACCTCGATGTTCGTTGGGCGGGCGGGTAACGTCACGCGGCGTGCTACGCGCAGTTCGATCGACTGCCCTTGCCCAGCCCCGACCACGCGAATGCGGTAGTCGTTTGGGTTACGCAGCCCACGCACGAAGCCTGCCGAGAGGTACGGATCGAACGAGATAGGGAACACCGTGTCATTGTTCCAGCCGGTCTCGGCCGTATTGACGCGCACCAGCGGCTCGGATTGGAAGATGAGTTCATAGCCAAGCGGGTCTTCATTGTCGTCGAAGACAGGGAACTCACTGCCCGACACAAATCGATCACTCTTATCGATCAGCGTGCGGTTGTTCGTCACATCGATGAGCGAGAAGTTCTTGGTGGTCAGGGTATCGGGCGTGACGATGCCGCCGGGCTTGAGTGTATCCTCGAAGACCACACGGTAACGCGTGTTCTCCGTCAGGATCGTCGGGTCGATGACGTTGTAGAGGATGCGGCTGGAAGTCGCCCCCGCCACACGCGTGATCTCTTGCACATCGGCTGGAACGTAGCCCGCCACCGGTGCCGTCGGCGTGATGGCGACGACATTACGGCCGGTCGTGATCGTCCCATCGGCGCGGCGCTGAATGCGGATCGGTGTCTCTGTCGGCGGAATGTTATCGATCGCCGAGCCGTAGTCGTAGGCCGTGACGGCATAGAAGTACTGGATGCCATTCGTCACCGTCGAGTCGGTGAAGACGTGGGTCAAGCCGTTCGACTTCTCAATGCCATCGCGGCGGTTGTTGCCCAAATAGAACTTGACGCCGTTGATGTCGGTCGGGTGGAAGCCCTCAAAGCCGTTAATCAAGTCAAACTGGGCAATGGGCCTGCGCAGCAGCAGGTTGCCGAAGCCGTCGGTGATGACCTGTGCATCGAGGAAAGCGGGGTCTGTGGCGCGGTAGACGCGGTAGCCTTCAAAGTCGTTCGGGTCGCGGCCGAGTCCTGCCAAGAACTGGTCGAAGGACTCTTCGGCGTCGCTATCCCAATACAGCGTGACACGACCATCGCCGGGCACGGCCCGCAGTTCAGGCGTGTTCGGCGCTTGGGCAAACTGGTAGTCTTCCTGATAGGCTTGCAACGCATTATCACGCGTGTCCAGCACCGCTTCCCGCGTCAAGCCCACTTGGATGGACAGCGAGATGCGCTCGGTCTGCCCTGCTGCGAGTGGGAAGAGCGAACTGGAAACCACCAAGTCGTTCTCACCCGGCTCAGGAATATCTTCGTCGAAGTTACCCGGTGTCATAAACGAGCGGAACAGGAAGCGATCCGACTGGCTGCCGAAGTTCAGGAAGAACGCCGGAATGATCTGGACGTTGGTGATACCAATCTGGTCCGACTCCGAAATGTCAGTCACATCGATATTGCGCTCGCCGGGGAAACCCGTGCCTGCCCCAGTCGTGGGCACGCCGTCGCTATCGCCTGCGTCGCCGTTGAAGGCGTTGCCATCGAGGCCGGTGTCGTCGCGTAGTGGGTTCCAGTCGTTGTCGTTGTCGATACCATCAGCGCGGCTTTCGTCGATCATCTCGTCGATGCCTTCGTCGATGCCCTCATCGATTGCGCCGTCGCCATCGTTGTCCACACCGTCAGCGTAGCATTTGCCGAGATCGCTCGCATCTACTTGGTACAAGACAACTTCGGTACCGGGCACACGATAGCGTCCATAGGGATCGCTCGCGGCTTGATTCACGATGTCTTGCGTGATGACGGGCGAACCCGGCTCCGTCAGCAGTGGGAAATTGGCCGTTGGGCTGACGCATGAGTCGTCGTTGTCGATGCCATCTTTGAAGCTCAAGCCCAAGTCATCATCTTCTACCCCGACCAGGTGCACGATCGGACGGCCGACGCTGTTGGTGCTAATGGGATCGTTACCCGGGCTCGGTGGCCAGCGGTTCCAAGCATTGCCCGCAGCTTCGGCTACCATCGTCGGCGAAACCGTGGGGCCGCCTTGCTCGCCGTCGCTGTCGTTATCGATGAAGTCGGCATAGCCAACACCTGGGTTCTGCGCTTGCTCACCGGAGAATGGTACGTGCGTCGTGTTTTCATCGACCAAGCCGTTGCCGTTGTCATCGACACCGTTGGTAATGTTCTCACCGCTGAGGAACGACTCCGGCACAATCGGGCTGTTGCACTCTCCAATCGACGGGATGCAATCGTCCCCCGTTGAACCGTCAGCATCGTTGTCAATGCGATCCGATGCGTTGCCCGGCGTTTCGAGGAAGGCGAAGGCGGCTTGACCTACGGGGTCCGAACCAAAGAACTGGTCGCCGACGCCGTCTTGGTCGGTCATGAAGGCGACGTCCTCAATCAGGTCGAAGAATGGGATGTCGTCTTGGTTGTCCCCGCCAACGAGGTCAGCGAGCCACATCGAGAAGCCTACTTGATTGATGTCCGACGTGCCATCGTTCTTGACACCGTGGATCAGGAAGACGGCGTTGTTGATCAGGATCTGGCTCCACGCGAGGTAGCGCATCTCAGCGACCATCCCAAGGCCACGGCGGCTGGTATCCGTCGAGTCGGGGAAGTACGTTGGGTAGCGGTTGTACTGGTCATCGCCCACCTTGAAGAAGAACTCCTGATCGGCGTTGAACACATCACGTCCAAAAAGACCGTTCCATGAACCAGCCCAGCCGGGGAAGTTCGGGTCGTCCACCTTGTCTGGCCAGAAGTCCGGCCATGAGGTCGGCTCGTCGGACTGCGCTATGCCCAACTCGGCACTGCCCGGCTGCACATAGCCTTTGATGGGCTCCATCGTCCACGAGATGTTTTCGTCGTTCGGGTTCGTCCGGAAATCAGCGACATCGACCACCCAGAGCGAATCGCCGTTGATGTCGCGGACGCGCGCACCAACCCACAACTGCGTCAACGCGATGTAGCGACGGCCCGTATTCTTGGGCCACTCGTAGTTAAAGTCACCAGGGTTACCCGACTGCGCGGTCTGCGCCCAGTTCGTGATGGTGGCCCGCAGGTTGTTGCCATCAATGCTGTCGCTCCGGCGCTCGAACGGATCGACGCGCTCGATGCTTGGCACGTGGTTACGGTCGATGACACCTTGCGCCACTGCCGGTCCCGCAAGCAGCAGAAGCCCAAAGAGCAGGAAAAGGTTGCGTTTCATATGCTGAGTGGATTTGCCACTAAGACACCAAGACACGAAGCGTGTGCAAGATGCAAGAGGATGCCGTGTCATTGCTTTGTGTCTTAGGGTCTTCGTGGCAGAGATCAGATCATTCAATATTAAAAGCGAACTTCGAGGCCAAGCTGGATGCGACGTGGCTCGCTGTAGAAACTCGGACGCACGAAGAAGCCAGGATCAGCCTCGCCAACGCGGAGGAACGTGACATCGGGCTCGCCCGTGTCGCCGAAGACGGCTACGGCGTTTCGTGTGTCGAGCAGGTTAAACACGTCGAGGAAGATGCGTGGGCGCACCGTGCCGACGTTAAACTCTTTGTAGACGTTGACGTCAATCTCATACGTACCGGGCTGGCGACGTGAGTTTGACGGAAACTCCGGCTGCACATCGCTCCCCACTAATGCTGCCTCCGAGAAAGCAGGTGTGT
>CAYYHN010000166.1:0-8111 GCA_964471245.1 uncultured Rhodothermaceae bacterium
CCTTCCGGACGCATGCCGTTGAGGTTGACGGCCCAGAGATAAGGGTGCATGACCGCCACATGGGCTGGGAAGTCGGTTAGGTGCCCGTGTGCATGATGGAAGTTGTAGACCAGTCCGATATCGTGTGTAGGCAGTGCCTCAATGATGGCCACTTGGTGGGCAGGCTCCCCAAACCAGTCGCCATGGTTGTAGAGTGCGACGCGGCTGCCTGAGGTGGCAGCACGGTCGGCAAGGTACTGCACCATCTCCGCACCTTTAGCGACGGCATCTTCATCAGTAAGGTCCGCAAAGTAATTGGCATGGAAGCCAACCCACACTTGTGTTGCGAGGTTCAACTCGTCTAGGACTGCAAAAACCTTCTCGTTGCTGCTACTGAGCGCGCCGGGCTGGTCCCACTGCCTGTCAATCCAGACCCACACAGCTTGGATCTTTAAGCCCGCTTCTTGGGCTTGTCGCAGTTCATCGGCCATCTGAGGTAGATGCTGCTGGCGCCAGTCGTAGGCATAGCTGGTAAAGCCCAGGTCTTGAAGCATGGCGATACGTTGCCCAGGCGTCCGCTCCATTCGATCATAGGGTATAATGCACCACGCGTACACGTCGTCCATGTCCAACGGCTGCGGCTGTCCGAACGTAGGCATGGGGAAACCTAGACCTGTGAGTACGAAAACCAGCAAGACTGTACGTTGCTTCCAACAGGTTTTTATTAGCACCGCAGTCATCGCTTCGTCTTGTACATATCGGGCGTGTCATCCTCCATCAGTGTGTCGTCCCGCTTGATGAGCTGCCGAAAGTCTTCGGCACTCTGGTGTTCGGGGTAGGGCACATAGTGATGGTCTAGCCGGGCATTGCGCCAAAACACGATGTAGGCGATGCGACGGGCGACCGGGTCGGCTTCGAGGGCAGGCCAGAACACGTTGGTGAACCAGTCGGCATCGGGAATGGCTTCGCGACCCGTCTCGGTGAGTGCCGCTACCTTGCCACGCTCCTCGGCAAGCTCGACAACAATACGCATCTGCTCCGTGAACATCGCAGGCGATCGTCCCGGTCCGTAGAAATCGTAGTAATCATCGAAGCCGAGAATGTCGACGTAGTCGTCGCCCGGGTACCGTTCGAGGTATTCCTCGCGGGTGTCAAAGATGTCGGGTGAATAGGCATACAGAAGGTGATGCAGGCCACGGACATCACGGAGGTACTCGACAGTGAAGCGCCAAAGCGCGACGTACTCTTCAGGTGTACAGTGCGCTTTACCCCACCAGAACCAGTTTCCGTTGTGTTCATGAAAAGGCCTAAAGATGATCGGCACGGTTCTGCGGAAGGGCCGGATGCCAGCCTTCAAACTGGACAGATAGTCGGCTACGGCATCTAAGCGGTCGACGTAGGTGTCGTGGTGAGGACCACCCGGTAGAATGTCAGCCACGACAGGCGTGGTGTCCCATGAGTCGCCACCCGTCACAGGATGGTCCGTGTGCCATGCGATGGTGTTGATGCCGCCCCGCTTGTACGCACGCACAATCAGGTCGCGTTGCAGATCGAAGTCAACCGTATCGATGCCGAAGGGCCGTTTGTCAATTTTGCTGACGTTCCATCCATGCACAGACGGTAGCTGCCCAGTAACACGGTAGATGTCGGCACGCGCCTCTACGGATGCTGCATCATCGGTAGGTGAGGGGCGCCACCCGACACCATAGGGCGTAGGGTCCTGCTGGCCGATAAGCACGGTGCCTTCAGCCACCATACGATGCAGGTTCACCAGCAGCGCGCGCGTGCGTTTATTGGCATCCGCGTCAATGGGTTCAGGCGTCTGGGCTGCAATAGGAAGCACCCAGAGCGCTACTGTAAGAAGTAGCGTAAGGTGTCGAAGAGGGGACATGAGCGTGTATGTGGAGTCGTTACTCGGAAGACGGTTCGGTTGAAGGACGTACTGTTGGGACATGGACACTGTCGACCAGCTGGGTATACCGACGGATCAGATTAAGCGTCGATGCATCGTGAGCATAGATGCCATACCAACCTTGCTTCTCGTGCGGTGGGTCGCCGGTAAAAGGCTGACCCGGCTCCCAAGCTGAGCCCGGTGCCGTCGGTACACCTTCTCCTGACCAAGACCACACGTTGAGACCTGCGAGCAATCCGTTCTCGACAGCCATCTTGTGCTGCATAGCGAACAGTGACTGGAAGTAGCGATCACGGTACCTTGTTGTCGCAGTGGTATCGTAGCGGCCACCGTCGCGCGAGAGACCAAACTCTTCGAGCACGACGGGCTTGTTGACGGTAGCTGCGACGGCCATGTGGTCAGCGACGTAGGCCATGGCACGGCCAATTGCTTCGGGGAAGGTGGTGTCGGGATCGGTGGGCTGGAACCAGCTCCAATTTTCAAGCCAGAGATGGATCGTGAGGTAGTCGAGGTAGGGCGAGGCGCTGACCTCGGCGAACGCTGTTCCGTTGTGGGGGTTGAGTTTGCCTTCGCCACCGAGCGAGACGAGGTGGTTGGGGTCCATGAGTTGGATAAAGCCCGCAGCCTTATCAACCCAGTCGACGTACTGCGGCGACATCGCGAAGCCGCGTGGTTCATTGGCGAGTTGCCACGCCATGATGGTCGGATCTTCCCGGTATTGGATGTCCGTGATTGTGTTGGTACGGTGGATGAGTTCGTAGATGTAGTCGAGGAAGTACCGCTGGGCGTCGGTGTTGGCGAAGAACTGGGCGCTGTAGTTTTGAAAGTCGTCCCACGTGTGGCCGTTCTGCTCGGGGTACGGGATCGGTGTGCCGGTTGCCCACGACACATACTGGGCCATGCCGCCGCTCCACTGGAAGAAGTTGTTGAGCACCAGCACGGCTTTCATCTCGCGCTGGGCCATCGCGTCGAGCAAGAAGTCGAGGCCGACGAGAAGGGATTCGTCGTAGACCCTTGGTTCGTTTTGTACGGCTGGATGCACGCGCCACGGCTCGCCAGCGGGTCCTTCGCTGGCTGCCATCACCCGGAGGTTGGTGACGCCGAGCGCATGCAGATGGTCGAGTTCACGCAGCAGCCGGGCACGTCCGTTGTCGTTGCCCGCTTGCCCGAGGTTCATGCCAAACCACAAGTTTGCCCCAATAAAGTAGTAGGGCTGCTCGTTGAGTACAAACTGGCCGTTATCAACCCGGATAAAGGCGTTCGCATCGTAGGTAGCCGTACTGTCGCTACGTTGCGCAGAGGCATGACCAATGCCACACCACGCGACGAGCGCGAGGCTAGCGAGTAACATTCGCATGTGGTAAAGGGGCTAGTGTGTGAGCAAAAGTGGCGGAAGCAGGTAGAGTAGACCCTACTTGATCAGCGTCATCCGATGCACATCTACTTCACCGCGTGTTAGTAGGCGATAGAGGTAGATGCCACTGGCGAGATGAAGGGCCTCGAAACGCACCGTATGGTGCCCTGCGGGCTGGTATCCATCGACGAGGGTGGCGATGTGGCGACCGGTCAGGTCCACCACATCCAATTGCACATGCGCTGCTTCGCCGAGGCGGTACGGAATGGTCGTCGTTGGGTTAAACGGGTTGGGGTAGTTGGTGCCGAGTTCAAACGCCATCGGCAGGTCGTATCCGGGTTCATTGGCGACGCCGATGTTGAGTTGGATCTCCAAATAATCGAGGTAGACCCAGCCTCCGATCGCTTCGAGCGTAACCGTGTTTACTCCACCGCGCAACGGGGCCGTCACGGTTGCCGTCTGCCACCCGCCTGCTTGGTTGAGGCTGAGTTCCCCCTGGTCCACGCCGTTGATGGTCACACGTTGACTGGCTGGACCTAGGGGCAGCCGATAGACGATGCTTAGCAGATAGTCCCCATCGGCACGGGCCATGACGTTGGTCCACGTAACGGTGCTGCCTCCCCGGTTTACCGACACATGACGGCCGCCACTTGCGTTGGTGTCAGTCGATTGGACGGCAATGGTGCCTGTATGGTCGCCGTCCTCCGTCTCGTAGCGCGAGATGTCAAGGTGAACGAAGACGCTGATCGTGATGGGTGCAGTGCGGACGGTGAGGCCATCATTGTCCGTGGCTTCGGCGAAAAACGTGTAGTCGCCCTCGGGTACATCGGTGAGGGTGTACGTGTAGGGTGCAGTAGTGAGGGTCGCAACTACATTGCCATCTTGATAGAACGAGACGGCGCTGATGCGCCCGTCGGCGTCGCTGGCATCAGCAGTAAGAACAATGGATTGTCCGGGGTCTATCTCGTCGGCGAGTGTGGGCGATGTGAGGGCGAGTGTGGGTGGTTGCTGTGTGGCAACGCGCCCGTAGACGCCGAACTCCCAGAGCGAGAAGCCCCATTGTGTGCCGCGTGTCAACCCATACATCCGGACGTAGCGGCCATGTGCAGGTTGCGCAAACACATGTTCGTCGGTGCCGCCGTCGCCGTTCCGGACAGGCATGATCGTGTGCCATGTCTGGGCATCGTACGAGACTTGGAGGTCGTAGTCGCGGCCGAACGCCGTCTCCCATTCGAGCACGATGCGTTCGATGTCGTACGTTGTTCCGAGGTCTACGTACAGCCACTGGTTGTCTGCGTATGGGCTACTCCAGCGGGTGTTTGGATTGCCGTCGAAACTGCGCGCGGCCGCTACGTTGCCGCAGCAGGTCTCGCTGGCCGATGCAAATGCTGGCCGTCCCAGCGCACGGTTAATCTCGCTACTTTCCAAGACCTCTACTGTCACACGCGAGGTGTCTGCAAGGCCATCCGTATCGACGGCTACAAGGGTAAACGTTGTGGTCGTAGTCAGGTCGACGGTTTGTGTGCCCGACGGTGAAACCGCTGCGCCGTCAAGGGTGACGGTAGAAGCTTGGACAACATCCCATGTGAGTGTCGTAGCCGTCGTGACGCCTACCTCCAGCACAGGCGGATCGGCTGTGAACGCGATGATGTTGGGGCCCGGCTGCAGCACATCGACGGCCCATGGGTACGTGTCGAACAAATACTGCGTGCTCGACAGAATGCGGGGCCAGTTTTCGCTGAGTCCCGGGCGATTCACGTCGAACCACTGCCATCCCAAGGCACCCGCATAGCCCAAATCATAAAGAGTCGGGTAGAGTTCATCCCACGGAATGCCGAAGGTGAAGTCGGGTAGGAAGAACTCGGCGACCACCATCGGCTTGTCGAGATTCCACGTGCTGAAGGGGTGATGGAACGGCGAAAGGGACGTGCCTGCCCAGTCGTAGTAATGCATGGTGTAGAAATCAAGCGTTCCATCAGGGTCGCCTCCAGCATCGATCAAGCGTTCATCTGTGTAGTAGTTGTAGTTGGTAGACGATGTCAGCCGGTTGTAGAAGGCATCGGCGGCTTCCTGTGTGAAAGGGTGATCGTACTTGGCCGAAAGCTGTTCGCGAATCCTCGTACGGGTCGGCCACGAAAGCTCGTCGGCGCGTGGGGCCGCTCGCTTGCTTGCCGTTGCGTCGGTGGTTGTGCTCATACCCGCTGCGCCATTGGTCACCTGTGCGGTTGGGTCCGCCCGCTTAATCGCGCCAGCCATCCGATTGATGGCACGCTGGAAGTCAGCCATGGGTACGTCGTCCCAATCTTGCCAACCGTGTTCCGTGCTCATCCCTTCGGGTTCGTTGAAGATCTCCCACGCCACAATAGCCGGATGGCCACGCACGGCTTCCACCATGGGAATCAGGGCGTTGTCGATGTAGCTTTGCAGCAGATCGGGATCCGATAAAAGCGCTTTGTTGCGGTCGGTAATGGCAGCGCCAAAGCTGAAACGCAGCATGTCATGCGACCACAATGTGAGCATCAGGCCGATTTCGTGCTCCCAAGCGAGGTCGAGGATGGCGCGAAGGTCTTCGAGGGTCCCGTTGCCTGGTCCGACCACTGTGTTGCCCGACCATGCGGGTGTTGCTGCACCGTTGGTATGCAGCCAGAAACGAAGGGTATTGCCACCGTTGGCCTGCAACTCGGCGAAGACGTCTTCAAACTGAGGCAGGTTGGTGAAACCCGGACCAACATCGCGAGCAAAGTTCACCCATGCGACGTTGCCACCGCTTAGGAAGAGTTCTTGCTTATTGAAGGAAACCCGATCCAACGTTTGCGCCCATAGGTTCGGCGCAAGACCGATGACGCACACGAACAAGGCGAGTAGGCATGCGCGGCCTTGGTAGGCGATCCTATTTCGATGACCATCCATTGCGTTAGGCCGTAAAAGCTTCGTTGTTAACATGTTGCATGGCTTGATGCGAACGTCCGGTCCCGTTTCCCTTGACGAGTACGTTGTGCGCCGGAGCAAACGAGGCGTACATCGGAAGTGTGGCGACGCCAAGTGCCGCAGCATCTTCACCTGAGGTGGCGAGCAGTAGATCTGGTGTACTGGGTTTCTCTAGGATGCGCAATGTGGGGAGTGTCGTGTTCAAGCGGTCCAAGAGGGCTTTGATCAAGACCTCGGGCAGGCGACCCCCAAAGAAGATGGCCTTGGGGTCGAGCAGGTACTCGATGGCGAGGATCGTCGGCGCAATAAGTTGAGTGCCTTGCTCTAGCCACGCGACGAGTACAGGGTGGCGTTGGTGGTAGAGGTCGCCCAGCTGCGTGCTGGTGGGCTCTACGATCCCGTGTTGTTCCAGCGCTCGATAGAGGCGGGGCAGGTTAAAATGGAGTCCAAGATGGGGAGGGGCGTTATCTGGCGAGGCGCTTCGATCAGCGATAGGAATAAAGCCAAGTTCGCCTGCATTTCCCGTAAAGCCCGCATAGGGATGTCCATTTAGGATGAGTCCACCGCCAAGGCCCACGCCAAAAAAGACATAGAAGAAGGTGTCGATGTGTTGCCCAGCCCCATACCAGCGTTCGCCAATGGCCGCTGCCGTTGCATTGTTTTCGAGATATACCGGCAGACTGAGGCGTTCATTGAGCAGGTCCACCACAGGCACATTGTCCCAGCCGGGGAAGGCCTTCGGGTTGACCGCGTTAAGTTTGGCGGTCCCGCCATCAATCACGAGCGGCCCCGGAAAGCCTACGCCGACACCGGATACCTGACTCGGTTGCACGCCTTCGGAAGCCATCAGCTTCTGCGCCGTCTCCGTCAAGAGGTCTAACGCGACATCGGGTGGGGGGAAGCTGAGGTCGTGACGGATACGGTGCCGCACGTGCCCTTTGAAATCTACCAAGACGCCCGTAAGGTGGTCCTTGTCGAGGTCGAGCCCTATGGCGAAAGCCCCCTCTGGGTTGAGTTCAAGCGTGATTTTGGGTGCGCCACGCCCATCCTGCACCCGATCACCTTCACAGATCAGATTCAATTCCAACAGCTTCCGCGTGATGTTGGAAACCGTCTGCGCCGTCAACTCGGTGCGGCGGGCAATGGCCGACCGCGGGATTGGGCCGTAGAGGCGAACGGTCTCCAACACAATACGATAGTTGTAGGCCTTCGTGTGTTTGAGGTTGGTTCCAAACAGCATGGCTTGACACCGATAGTATTGTGAAGGAATCATGAAATGGTGGGCTTTTCGCCGTGGGTACAAGATCGGCTGTTGAAATGATAAATCAAATTGATTAAATAGTCAACGGATTCGTAAATCAAATTGATTAATTAAGTTGGTGGCAGATCCGTTACCTACTGATTAATCTACACGCTCACTCCGCACGCTCGTCGTGTGTCTTCATATCCCGCCCAAGAAAGCGCTTTTCTGCTATGCGTTGTCTTCAGCTGCTTCCTCTCCTACCTCGCTTGTCCGAGAGTACGTGCGCGCTGGCCATGGCCTTCTTTGTGCTAGTTGTCAGTGTGCCCTCGACCGCGCAAGCCCTACCGTTTGCCTATGATTCCGCCAGCGGGCGTATCGCAGGAACGGTGACGGATGCGCTCACCGGAGAGACGTTGCCCGGAGCGAACCTCATCCTCGACGGAACCAGCATCGGTACAGCGACGGGCATCGACGGTCGGTACCAAATCGCGCAGATTCCTGCTGGGGCCTACACGCTTATCGTGACCTACATCGGCTACCAACGGCAGGAACTGCCCATTACGATTGTTGATGGCGAAACGTTGACGTTGGACATTGCGCTCTCTTTTGAAGCGGTTGAGGGCGAAGAGATTGTGATCACCGCCCAAGTTGAAGGGCAGGTGGCTGCCATCAACCAGCAGCTTGCGTCCAACACG
>CAYYHN010000167.1:0-8088 GCA_964471245.1 uncultured Rhodothermaceae bacterium
ATACTTGCGACCACTTTGCGAACGTGCCCGTGCCAGAAACCGAGCCGCTGCCGACGGAATCGGCCATCATTGGGCACGACGCCATTAACCGTAACACCGCCAAGGCGATGGCCTTGCTACGCCGCGAGCAGCCTGCGCGTACGTTGATGCTTGGCGGGACGTGTGGGGCCGAGCTTGCCCCGGTTGCATGGCTGAATGCGCAGTATAAGGGCGACCTCGCTGTGCTCTGGTTCGATGCCCACGCTGATCTCAACACACCAGCGAGTTCACCCTCGGGACATTTCCACGGGATGATTCTCCGTACGCTATTGGGGGAAGGCGCAGATACTCTTGTTGCGCTCGTGCCGCGTCGGCTGCGGCCCGAGCAAGTGACACTGCTTGGCACACGCAGCATCGACCCCGGCGAAGCGGCGTGGCTGGCTCGCACCGAGGCACAGTGCTTACCGCCTGACAAGCTGACGCCAGAGGCAGCCGTGGAAGCTGCTGGGCGCGCCGGAGCCACACGCCTCTACATCCACCTCGACCTCGACTTCTTCAATCCAGCAGATTTCCCCAATGTTCTTATGCCCACGCCCGGCGGCTGGGGCGTCGAACAACTGACTCCCGTGCTCCATGAACTCACGGCGGCGTTTGATGTCGTCGGCCTGAGCGTCGTCGAGTACGTTGGGGCTGATCCTGCGCCTGCACGCCGTATCCATGCGATGCTAGCCGCAAGCGGCGTCCTCGCGCCATTTGATGCAGGCTAGCGCCCCACTTGACCACGGTGCCGGAAATTGTAGCCGATGCCAAGCTGGAAGCTCTGCTGGGCCACGTCGTACCCAAGTTGCAGCACGGCGGCATCCAGCCGGATGGCGGTACCCAGCACGACGCTGGGGCGGATGTCGATGGCGTCGCCGTCCTCTTCAGCCCACACGCCGAGGCCGAGTGCAGGCTGCACGGGGCCGTTGAACGCATTGTAGAAGCTGTACGTTTGTGCGACCAGTCGTTCACGCCCACGCGCACCCAGTACAGCATCATTGACGGCCACGCGCAGCATGAAGCCGCCCTTCGGGGCCACGTAGCCCGACGCTAACCCAATCGGTGCATGGTTCGCATCGCCGTAGTAGCCGACGGTGCCACCTGCGAAGGCGACCACCCCAACAGCCGCTACGCCTGCGATGGCGGCAACCAGCAGTTGCGTGTCGTCATCCCCATCGTCGTCGTCATCGCGCTTACCCACTTCGTCGAGAACGCGGCCAAGGCCACGGTTGCGCTCGGCGCGGTCTTCGCCACCGTCGTCGCTAGTGGCTTCCCCATTGCGCGGATTGCTGCGGTCGGTGTGGGCATCGTCGTCCCGGTCGCGCCCCATGTCGCCGTCACGCGGTCGGCTCTCGCCTCGGCGGATGCGTGGCGGGGTGCGGTAGGGATTATCGCGCCAGACGACCCAGATGCTTGGGCGCGGAACGTAGATGCCTGTGCGTGCAGGTGGCCGAGGTCGTGGCCGAACCTCCGCGCCGGGTTCATCTGTGCGTGCCGACCACGCTGCAAACTCGATGCGGATTACCTCAAGGTCGCGTAGCTCAAAGCCTTCTGCCAAGACTGCACGCGCCTCATCAGCAGAGAGGCCGGGAAAAAGGTTATCCCACTGGGCATCGATCAGTTCGAAGGGGAAGACGTATGGAACTGGACCGAGATCCATGCTATCGACGGCCAAGGCCAGCGTACTCACCGGGGCGCCATCCACGTAGACGTTGGCTTCAAAGTCGAGGCTGACGAGGCGAATATCTTCGGGAAAGGCACGCAGCGACACGCGCTCGCCATCCAGAATGCCGCCTTGCCCTGGCGTCCACGCCAATTGAAATGTGACGGCAGGCGTCGCGGCAGTAGGTGCATACGTGTAGGTCAGCGCCAGCGTGTCGAGGAAGGGGAGCAGGTCGACATCATCGAAGGCGGCGAGGTCTTCGCCTGCATCGAGTTGGCGTTGCGGCCAGTCCGTAAGCACGGTCGTATGCGTGACGGTCTGGGCTTGAGCATCGAGCGGTATGAAGAGGCCGACTGCCAAGAAAAGCAGGGCGACGGCACGTGCGGAATTCAGCATCACAGGAATCAGCAATCTCATGGGGAGCACTCTCTTCCTAGACGCGCCCTCTGCCGAAAAAGTGACATGCAGCACATGCAAGTTCAGATGAAGCCGTGCTGGAACGCTCCATAAAAAACGCGCCGGACTCCTGTGAATCCGACGCGTACGAAACAAGCTATGTGCAGCATTTATCCGAGGCCGCGGCGGCCTTGCTGCCGGCGACCTTGTGGGCCACGGTTTGCCTGAAATTCCTTGTATTTAACGACTTGCTCCTCTGTCAGGAGCGGGAAAATCTGTGCTTCGGTTTCGGCTTGCAGTTCCTGCATCAGGCTGCGCATCTTCTGGCGATCGCCTTGGGCTTCTTCGCGGAGCGCCATCATTTCTTGCATCTGCCATTCAAGAATCGGTTGGATCTGGGCGGATTGGTCTGCCGTAAGGCCGACGCCTTTTTTCATCTCGTCCATCATGACAGCCACACGCTCCTCAGCGCTCATACGCTGGCCGCGCTGACGGCGTTGCTGGTCTTGGGCAAAAGCATCGGCGACGACGAATCCGGTCATCAGAAGCAGCAAGGCTACCACCCGGAAGCGAAACGTCGAAAAAAGTGTGGTCTTCATAGTCACGTAAAAGTCGATTGGCTGGAAAGGATGTCGTGCTGGCTCTTGGATCCTTGCAGCAGTTGATTCATTCCCTTCTCTGCAAGAAAAAATGCTATCTGCCGTGCAGCGCATCTATTCCCTCATGGTATCGGCCATACTGTGCTGCGATTCAAGCGGACGATTTGCCAAAGAGTGCTGGTAGCGCTAAGGTAAAGCCCTGAAGCAAAGGCGTTGTCGCTGTATCGTGGACCTCTGCACGCCACTCTACAATGCGCGTGTACCCGGTTTCCGTTATCCGGTACACCTTGATGGTGCCCAGTGCCGGATCCACAATCCAATATTCTGCCACGCCATGTTGTGCATACAATTTGCGCTTGACGATCTCGTCGTGCCGCCGGTTGCCCTCTGAGAGCACCTCAATCACCCAGTCCGGCGCGCCAACGATGGCATGATCCTCGATGAGATGAGCACGCTCTGTCGACACAAACAGCACATCGGGTTGCACAACCGAACTGTCCGAAAGAATGACATCGACCGGAGCAATAAATACCTTCCCTTCATGACTTAAGGCAAGGTGATTGCCCAGCAGACGGCCAAGCTCTAGGACAATTTGTTGATGGAAAATGCGTGGTGCTGGTGACATAGCGTGTTCGCCTTCAATGATCTCATGCCGCTTGCCATCATGAGGTATCAAGCAGTAGTCATCGTAGGTGAGGCGGAGTTCTAGCGAATGAGTAACCATGAAAGGCTCCGAATAAAGACCTTGTAGCGCTTTTCGTGACGGAGGCGAGCGCAGAAAGTTCCTACAGATCGGCAGCGACTTGCAACACAAACTGGCGGGGTGGTCCGAGCAGGGCCGGGCGCAGCAGGTGCACGTAGTCGAGCGCGTTCTTGACCAAGAAGGTTGTTCGTACGGGGCCAACGTTGACGCCAAGCCGGACATCGAGCACGCGTGTGTCTACGAGCACGTCGGCATCGGGGACGAAGCGGGAGAAGTCCGAGTCGATGGCGTCGGGGCGTTGGGCGTAGCGGTAGTCGAGGCCCGCCGAGAAGCGGCGAGTAAGGCGGATATCGGTAGCAGCCTTCGCAAGATGACGAGGGCGGAACGACAAGGTGACGTCGTTCTCGGTGTCGTCGGCATCGAGGTAGGTGTAGGCGATGCGGAAGGTAAGGCGGTCGCCGCGCCATGCTCCTTCGAGGCTGGCATCGAGCCCACGAATGCGTGCTTCGGTTAGGTTGAGGAACTGAAAGCCTACCCGCGAGGGGTTCGTCAGCCGGACGAATGTCGGCTCGATAAGGTCGGTGTAGTTGTTCCAGAAGGCTGCGGCATCGAGTGAGAGGCCCATCATAGGCCGAACGGGCCAGAGGTGCTTGATGCCCAGTTCGAAGCTCGTGCTCTGCTCGGGAAGCAGGTCGAGGTTACGGAAGATGGGAAAGAAGTTTTGGTCATCGGTATAGCGCTCGGCGAAGCTCGGTACACGGAATCCTTGCCCGACGGCTGCGCGCAGCGTTGTGCGCTCACCTAGCGGTAACGCCGCGCTGAACTTTGGACTGAGCTTACGTACCGTGTCGTCGGTATCGATGCTGTAACTATCGTAGCGCAATCCGGCTACGACATTGAGGGGACCCAGTGGCTGTTCCCATTGCGCAAAGACGGCACGCTCCGGTTGCCCGCCTGCATCGTCGCCGTCGCTGGTTACGAAGAAGGATGAACGCGTCGCATTTTTATCACCTGTGAGCCCTGCCGTCAGGTAGTGGGCCGGGCGCGGCGACCAGTTGACCTGCGCCTCACCGCCATACCGAAACCCAACAGTGCCATCCGAGAACGGTTGCAAGTTCCCATCGTCATCGATGGGCCGGAGCAACGATCCAAAGAGGCGGCCTTTGATGCTGTAGAATAAATTACTCCGCACAACATGGGTAAAGGTCGGCAGCACGCTCAACTGGTTGATGTGGTCATCGTTTGAGCCTGACGGCGAACCGTTGTCGCCTGTCAAGGACAAGTTGCCCGGATTGAGGGCATCGTCGGCACCATTCCAGAAGAGATACGTGTCGCGGTTGCGCACCAGCGCGCCAAGGAGCAGCCCAAGATGCATGGTTGGGTTGAGTTGCACGCCAAATTTCGCGTAGCCGTAGAAGCTCTCCTCTGTGCTGAGGTTGACATAGCCGGGATCGTTGCGGTAGGTCAGGTTGATCCACATGCCCGAACGGTTTCGAAAGCGGCGTGCGTGTGCCAAGCCAAGTCCTCCATACGGGCGGAAAGCCTCGCCATCAGGCCAGCGGCTGGTCCACTCTTCGTAGCGAGAAGGTTCGTGGACACCTGCAAACGCTTGTACGGATGTCGTCGGCTTGGCTGGAAACGGCTTTGTCACAATCTGGATGACGCCACCCAGTGCGCCGCTCCCGTAGAGTGCCGAGCCTGGCCCCTTCAGCACCTCGACCTGTTCAATCTGCTGGATAGGCAACACATCAAAGGGAACGCCGTCGCTGTCAGGCGTGAGCAGCGGCACGCCATCGAGTAGCAGCAGCACGCGGCTCCCGGTGTTGTACGCAAACCCCGACGAGCCACGGATGTTGACTTGGCTACCAAGCAGTTGCACGCCCGGTAAGTAGCGCAGCGCGTCGTCAAGCCCGACCACATTGCGCACCTCTAAGTCACGTGGCGAAAGCACACTGATGCTTGCTGCCACCGTCGAAGCCAATTGTGCCCGCCGCCCCGCCGTCACGACCACCTCGCCGGATTCGAGTACGGTTTCCGTCAGCACAAAA
This sequence comes from uncultured Rhodothermaceae bacterium, assembly GCA_964471245.1. Classification (GTDB taxonomy): domain Bacteria; phylum Bacteroidota; class Rhodothermia; order Rhodothermales; family CAYYHN01; genus CAYYHN01. The sequence goes on from CAYYHN010000167.1 coordinate 5,428, forward strand.
TCGACTTGAGCCGTGCTATTGGCCGCTAGGGTAATGGCCTCTGTGGCGCGCAGAAAACCCACGACAGATGCTACAAGCGTGTACGTACCGGGTTCAAGCCCTTCGATGCGGTAGCGCCCATCGGTGTCTGTGGCTGCACCACGTGTCGTGCCATCCAAAAACACGTTCACACCGGGCAGTGCACCTCCTGCTACATCACGTACGGTACCTTCGACGGTGGCCGTTTGCCCGTATGCAAGCGGAACACACAGCAGGGCGAACAACAGCGGAATGAAGCGGGACATAGCCTTGCGAGTTTATGCACGGGCAAGGTACGGTGTCCCTTGCGAAGCACCAACAAACAAATGTACGAAGCGGGTGCTGTTAAACAGTCTCTCGTTCTAGCACGACGGCAGGTTCAAGCGCCTGCAAGCGGACCGCATCGCCCGGCTGGTAGGGGAGGCGACTGTGGGTGTGGACGAGGTATTCGACCTGTTCGATGGCAACGCGGAACGTGATATCGTGCCCTTTGAATTCGCGTGCGACGACTACACCCGTTGGGCATGGCACGTCGTCGCAAGGGGCAATCAGCGTAAGATGCTCAGGACGAAGTGAAAGGAGGACGGAGCCGTGGGCAGTGCGGTTGAGTTGGACGGGGCCGAGCGGTGTGCTGGCTTCGGTGCCATCGGCCTCGCAGAGGAGGAGGTTCGTGCGTCCCAAAAACTGGGCGACGAAGAGCGTGCGGGGTGTAGTGTAGACAGCTTCAGGTGTCCCTACTTGTTCGATGTTGCCATCCCGCATCACGGCAACGCGGTCGGCAAAAGATAGGGCTTCTTCTTGGTCGTGGGTAACCAAGAGGGCGGTCATCCCAGCTTCCTTTAGCAACGCACGTAATTCGTGACGGGTTTGCTGCCGGAGGAGGGCATCGAGGTTGGAAAAAGGTTCATCGAGCAAGATAAGGCGAGGGCGCGGAGCGAGAGCACGTGCAATGGCGACGCGTTGCTGCTGCCCACCGGAGAGGGCATGCGGGTAGCGGTCCGCAAAGCCGGAGAGGCCCACGAGTTGCAAGGCGGCCATCGCTTCATCGCGTCGCACCTTTTTCGGCAACTTGCGCAGGCCAAACATCGTGTTTTGCAGTACGGTCAGGTGGGGAAACAGCGCATAGTCTTGGAAGACGATACCAATGCCTCGGCGTTCGGGTTGGACGTGAACGCCGATATCGGCGAGGATCTGGCTGCCTAGCGTGATGCGTCCGGCATCAGCGTGCTCGAAACCACCGAGCAGGCGCAGCGTCGTCGTCTTGCCGCAGCCACTCGGACCAAGGAGTGCGAAGATCTCACCTTCCTCTACGCCAAAGCTAATGCCTGCGACGACATCTAGGCCTGCCGACGTGAAGCGTTTGCGTAAGTTGTGGATAGAGAGCAGCACAGAAACAGTAGTGGATCAGGTGACGACGTGGCCTAACCCCAATTTTGACCATAGGTCCAAACTTGGGGTGAATGGACGAGACGAGGAGACGAAGAAACTAAGTGGAGGCCATATCCTAGCCGTCTTCAACGCTTCGTCTCTTTGATTCTTTGTCTCCTCAAGCTTGGACGAGTAGTCCAAACTTGAGTTACTCTAAATTAACCCTTGGCAAAATCAAACGATAGCGTATGGTACTCGGTTCACTGTTTGCGCGTGCGGTGTGACGGTTTGCGGTTGCTGTCTTCACGAAGAAGTAGCAGCCCTACAAACGCCGCGGAAAACAGCACGATGGCGAGTGCATAGGGAGCAGCCATGCTAAACAACGCTTCATTGGTTGCGCTCCATACACCCAAGGCTAATGTTTCGAAGCCAATGGGCGAAAGCAGGAAGGTCAAGGGTAACTCCTTCATCGAAGAAAGGAAGACGAAGGCGATGCACACGAGTAGGCCACGCCGCAGCAGCGGAAACGTGGCCTCGAAGAATGCAGCTAGCGGAGACCGGCCCAAGGAGCGTGCCACTTCTTCGAGGCGAGGCGGCACTTGGTAGAGCGCGGTACGCACGGGTCCAATGGCTTCGGCTAGGAAGTGCAGGGCATAGGCAAAGATGAGAAGCACGAGCGTCTGGTAGAGAAAGGGCACCGTGCGCAAGGAGAAGAAGACAAGTGCCAGCGCTAAGGCCAACGGCGGCGTGGCATACCCAAAATATGCGAGGCGCTCGAAGGCGCGCGAGCCTTTTGAGGGGTACCGCACGCTCAGGTAGGCGATAGGAAGTGCCAGCAACGCCGCCAGTAAAGCCGCCGGAGCGGAGGCTGACACCGAAGACCAGAGGGCTACGCCGAGTTCCCCCCAGTCGATGGTGGCGCTGCGCGTCAGCCAATAGCCTATGGTCAGGGTTGGAAGGATGACAGTGATAGTACCTAGTGTGCCAGCATAGCCATGCGCAAGCCATGCGCCACGTCCCAATTGAGTGAGGGGACGACGACGTTCGTTGCCCAGCCCGGTTCGGTGGAACGAGAGGCCGCGCAGCAACCGCGCCTCAGTTAGCAATAGGCTTACCGTCAAGACTAAGAGCATGAGGGCGAGCCAAGCTGCGTAGGTGCGGTCGTAGGCGGCGCTGTATTGCAGGTAAAGGGCATAGCTAAACGTCTCGTAGCGCATTAGGGAGACGACGCCGAAGTCGCCCAGCACATGCAGCCCGACCAGCAGTGCGCCCGCA
>CAYYHN010000168.1:0-8085 GCA_964471245.1 uncultured Rhodothermaceae bacterium
GAAAGGAAGAGACGACGAGGTCGAACGGCATCCCAATTCCTCAGCGATACCTCCCCTAAGCTACGACAAAGTCATACAGCGGAAAGCGCTCGCACAAGGCGTGCACGTCGCTACGGACCGAAGCAATTACGGTTTCGTCGTCAGGATTCGTCAGCACACGATCCATCAGGTCGACAACTTGGGCAAACTCGTCGGGGCCAAAGCCACGCGTAGTCATGGCAGGCGTGCCAACGCGGATGCCACTGGTTACGAATGGGCTGCGCGTGTCGAACGGCACCATGTTTTTATTGACCGTGATCTCGGCAGCTTGCAGCACCGCTTCGGCTTTTTTCCCGGTGATGCCTTTGTTCGACAGGTCGATCAGCATCAGGTGGTTGTCCGTCCCGCCCGACACCAAGTCGTAATCCTTCGCCACGAATGCCGCCGCCATTGCCTTCGCATTAGCAACGGTCTCTTGCTGGTACGTGGCAAACTCCGGCTTGAGCGCTTCGCCATAGGCCACGGCTTTTGCTGCGATGACGTGCATCAGCGGACCGCCCTGCATGCCGGGGAAGACGGCGCTGTCCATCAGTTCGCTCATCATCCGCACCCGGCCACTCTTGCGCGCGACCTTGCCGAGCGTGTTCTCGTAGTCGTTACCGATGAGGATCATGCCTCCGCGTGGGCCACGGAGCGTCTTGTGCGTGGTCGTCGTCACCACGTGCGCGTGCGGCAGCGGGTCGTTGAGCACACCCGCCGCGATCAGCCCGGCCGTGTGCGCCATATCCATCCACAGGAACGCGCCCACCTCGTCGGCAATGCTGCGGAACGCTTCGTAGTCAAAGTCGCGTGGGTAGGCACTTGCGCCAATCGAGATCATACGCGGCTTCACCTGCTTGGCCTTGTCGCGTACCTTGTCCATGTCGATGCGACCCGCCAGCGGTCCGTCTTTCTCAACGCCGTAGTACTCGGCATTGTAGAGGATGCCCGAGAAGTTGGCTTTGCTGCCGTGCGTAAGGTGGCCGCCATGCGCGAGGTCGAGGCCGAGCAGCGTGTCGCCTGGCTTCATCAGCGTGAGGTAGACCGCAGCGTTGGCCGAGGCACCAGAGTGCGGCTGCACGTTAACCCAATCGGCTCCGAACAGTTGCTTGGCACGATCTCGCGCAAGGTCCTCGGCGATGTCAACGAACTGGCAACCACCGTAATATCGCTTGCCTGGCAGGCCTTCCGCGTACTTGTTCGTCAGCGACGAACCCATCGCCTGCAAAACAGCCTTGGAGACGAAATTTTCGGAGGCAATCAGCTCGATGCCATTGTTTTGGCGGTCGGTCTCCTGCTCAAGGACACGGTAGATTTCAGGATCGTGCAGTTGAAGGTCCGTCATCAGAAAAACAAATTGACTGGTATAACACAGAGAGACGTACACGCGGAGCATTTCTCATCCCGATAGCCGTTCATCCGGTCGAAAAACACCGATATCGGCACAACGCGGCACGCAAACACGGGCAAAGGTACGCTGATTTTCTCGCGGTGTCAGCCTGTGTGCCGCATCTTCGTAAAAAAAGTGCAGCGATGCTTGTCATGAATCCTGCCACATCTGCTGCTTTGTGGCAGCAGCGTAGCCAACACGCGACGGGCAGTATCCTGAAAAAAAGACAGGTTCCCATGGTAGTGCTGTCATCTTGCCCCGCCTGCCCTGCCTTCCCGGCGTATGCACAAGGAATACGCGAGGTTGGCACACCTCTTGTCAATGTTCGGTGTAACAAACAACGACACCGCCCGACGGACATATTGCATAGACGAGAGGGACCGACCATGATGATTACACCACATTTCCGCCGCCTTTCTGACCGTTTGGCCTCTGCGCCCAACCGCCTGTTCGATGTCGAGAACGTCAGCGGCAAACCGGGCCGCGTACGGCTTCGCTTTGCACGCCGCACCGAAGCCCAGATCGATGCCAGCGATGCCACACCGCTCTTTGGCATGCTGAGCACGGCTGCCCGTATGGCTGCACACACGATCACGCACGACGACGAGGTTGAGGTGGACGGGTTCAAGATCGATATCCACGAAGCCGACTACGACGAACTCGCCGAAGTCCGCGCCCGCATCCTATCGGGGCAGGATGACGTGCTGATCATCGAAGCCGTTGCGCTCGACCACGAAGGTGAAGCACTCGCTTATGGTAAAGGCAAGCTGATCCGCTACGCCGACGTCGACGAGGACGACCTCGCCTTCCTCGGCCTCGATGAAGACGGCGACGACGAAGACGACGCCCTGCATCCCATCTCGATCCTGACGCTTACGGGCTTCGGCCTCGGGCGTGGGAGCGTCCTTCAAACCTCGCAGGGTATCCTCTTCCTCAACTAACCCGCGAACCCTACTTTTGCCACGCATTACGCGTTTCTATATAGATCGACGCCGCCCTCTCGGCCGAAGGGCGGCGTTTTTTATGCGCCATGCCCCGGTTTCGCTTGCGCTGGCAGCGCATACTCGGTGGCCCGTTTAGCACCATAGCGCTGGGTGGCACGCACAACCCATTCGCCGACCCGCACACTGGTCCGCCCGGTCCCGGGTAGCCCATTCCGCAGGCGCTGTTGTCCTCGGTTGAACCGCGCAAGCCCATCGAGCACTGGCCTCCAACCACGCGCTTGTGGTAAGGCCAGCGCATCCGCTAATTTGGGCGTGAGGGCACGGCGAGCAAGGGCAGCCAATCCGCTTGGCGGCAAGAAGAACGGCGGATGGTAGGCCATCTTGTGGAGCAACTTGGCTGTCAGTAAGCGGCTGTCGGCATCGGGAACGTAGTGGCGTACAGCGATGGCGCAATAGGCTTCGGTTTCTTCGTCGCAGGTCGTTGGCAGCAGGGCTTTCTCGATGCCGAGCAGGTGGCCTGTGTAGCGCCAGCAGTGGTGAATAGCGTCGTGCTCCTCGGGTGTCAGGCGGATGCCTTGCATCTCGAATGCGCGCCGGAAGACGTGGCTGAACAGCAGCAGCGTCCACAGTTGGTCTTCTTGGTTGATGGGTGCGCCCCACGCCTCACCGTCCCACTGGCCTGAGCGATACACCATGCGGCGTACCCACGCATGCATCAGCCGAACGCCCAGCGTCTCCTCGTACGACGGCGTCCCCGGTCGCGGCCCACGGTTCACGCCGATATTCGAAACGAACTGCATCGTCTCGACGAGCCGCTTGTACGTGTCGTGTGCCAGCCGCCCGGTCTGCATCAGCACCTTCACGCCCCGCCAGTTGACGTAGCTCTCGACGAGACTCCCGGTGAGCAACGCGAGTCCAGCGGGGAACACATGGCGCAAGCACACTTCGTTGCCCGGCCGCATCCGCTCAAACTCAACCCAGTCGGGGCGCGTATCGTACTGTTCGATCAATGCCTGGCACGCAGGTCGCCCCTCGCTAGCGTATGCACGCACTGCCTGTGCAGGGTTGCGATGCGGTTTTCCCGTTTCAGCCAGTTCCACCCAAGCCGCATCCGCCAACGGATCGGTGCGGTGGCGTGCCGCATCCAGCACTGCAGGCGTGTAGCGATGCGATGATGCGGCCCTTTCCTCGGGGTGTGCATCGGGGAAAGCGAGGTTGGTAAACGGATGCATAGCGGACATGTGCAGTGGCAACCCTGTTGTGGAGCGCCTTCGTACTGATGAAGGGCAACAGGGTTCTAGCAGAGACCACGCCTGTTTCATCGCGCATTCGGGCGTTGCTATTGGTATATTCGCGGCATTCCTCCTCCCACCAACGCTTTTGCATCATGAAGATCCTCCTGCTTGTCGTGCTTATGGCCCTGCCCCTTGCCGCCTGTACGTCGGACGACGCCACCGAACCCACTCCTGCTCCGCCGACTGCCGCGGCGCAATTCGAAGCCCCGCTGGGTGTGCAACTCTGGAGCTTCCGCGAGCAAGCTGAAGCGGACCCGCTGGCGATGCTGGCAATGGTGCAAGAGATGGGCTTTACGCACGTAGAGACCGCAGGTCTGTATAACATGCCTGCTGACACGTTCCTCCAAGCCGTCGAAGAAGTCGGGCTTGATGTGACATCGATGCACGTATCGTATGAGGAGATTAAAAACGACCCAGAGACCGTCATCGCCAACGCCAAGGCACTAGGTGTCCAGTACGTAGGCATTGCCTGGTATCCCCATGAACCCGGCAACTTCACGGAGGCGACGGCTCGGCAAGCCATTGCCGACTTTAACGCGTTTGGGCAGACGATGAAGGACGCAGGCTTGCGGTTCTTCTACCACAACCACGGCTACGAACCCGCCCCCTACGGCGACGGCACGTTACTCGACCTCATCATCGACGAGACCGACCCGGAACTGGTGTGGTTCGAGATGGATGTGCTTTGGACATGGCTGCCCGACGTCGATCCCGTAGCCCTGATTCAGCGGCACCCCGGCCGCTTCAAGCTGATGCACATCAAGGACATGAAGCAAGGCTTACCGCGTGGCTCACTGAGCGGTGGCCTACCTGCTGAGCAGAAATCGATCATCGGCCAAGGGCAAGTGAACTGGCCTGCCCTGCTCGCCGCCGCCGAAGCTGACGGCTTTGAACACTATTACCTCGAAGACGAATCGACCGACCCGGTTGCCAACGCACCGCAAAGCGTTGCGTACCTGAAGAACCTGACTCTCGAGGACTGATCGACTATCAGCAACCTACCGTTGTTTAGATGAAAAACGCCGCTCTTTGCAATCGAGAGCGGCGTTTTTTCAAGTATGGCAGCCTTTTAATGCCCGATGATCAACGCATTAGGGTCATCGACCGGGTCATTCGGAATTGTCCGGCTTCGAGGCGATAAAAATAGACGCCACTGGGCAGCAGATCGGCCTCGAAGGGTACCTCGTACGACCCTGCACTCAGCGACTGATCGCGGAGCACGCGTACCATGCGTCCCATCGTATCGTACACGGTCAGCGTTACGTGTTCAGGTTGCGGTAGGTCGAAGCGGATCGTCGTCTGCGGGTTGAAGGGGTTGGGGTAATTGCCTTCGAGGACAAAGTCTGCGGGTATCTCTACGGGTGCCTCGTTGTTCGTACTGGTTATCGCGCGCTGCACAACTTTAGTTGCTCCAATGGAAAGCAGCCATGTGCCTTCGTTGAAGCTTGTTAACGCTCCGCCCGAATTTTGGCCGCCGCTCAGGAGCGCAAATTGCGCCTGCACGGACGAGACACAGCACACGGAAGCCAACACGAGGAAAAGGACTCGTTTCATGTGTCTCCTCTGGGGCTATTGGTCAAGGCGAGACTTCAAAGCCTCGATCTCTTGTTGTTGCTGCTGCACGACTTTGGTGAGCAACGCGACGATGTCCATAGCACTCAGGCTACGCCGGTCTTGTTGAGCAACGAGTTCAGGGACGTCTTCGGCAATAAAGCCCAAGTAGTCTTCATCCGGCTCGGCCGTATAGTTGTATCGCATGGGCACCAGTTCCAAGAGGGCAGCCAGTGCATCATCAGCATTCAAAGGCGCGATATTTTCTTTCAGGCTCCGCGACGAGGCATTGGTCCAAACGCCACCTTCGGTCACATGGGCACCGCTACCCATTTCCAATGGATGGCCGGGATTGTTTTGCCCGATGCCTACAAAACCCGTCTCCGCATGCAACACCATGCGGGGCGTAAACAACCCCGGGCCACTTCTACTGAACCGCAGAAACGGACTATCGCCAGCCATGTCGATCCGCCAGAAGTTCTCTGTGGTGTTCTGCGCGCGAAAAACAAGATCCGGCGTATCGGTGCCGTTCTCATTCACAATGGTGATGGCATCATTCACGTTGCCCCGGAAGATACCTTGATTGAAATCAGCATCGCCAGCCACAGACAACGTATTGGTAGGGTTGACCGTATTGACACCGATTTGACCACGCGAATTCAGGTGCAACCTCGTTGAAAACACCCCTCCAGCGCCATTTACACTAGTTGTTCGCAACGTCAAGCGCCCCGGAATGATACCGGTTCCTTCATTTGGAGCACCATCAACACCAAATGAAATCGAGCTCACTGTCCGATAAAAACTCCCATTGAACGCTGTGGAAAGAATCCCCCCTAAGGGTTTGTTGGCCGCGACAACTGCTGGCGCTTCTTGTGTACCATCAGATGCTACAAATACATAGGCAGGTTGCCTTGCATTGGGGCCGGCATATTGATGAATGACATCTTCGCGTCCCTGTTCACCGGCAAGCGTTAGGATGGACGTATCGAAGTTGCCGACGCCGTTCACATCGTCAATCCCAACGGCAAGCGTCTCACCAATCGACGGCGTACTACTTGCAGCCGTTGTCTGCGTCGTGCCATCGGGGAACACAAACCCACCGGCTGTTGACTGAATCGCTCCGTTCACACTGAGCGCTTGTTCAGGGTTTTCGATGCCGATGCCTACACGGCCGTCGCCTTGAAAAAACACACGCGGCGTAAAGGCACCATCTCCCGCCCGCGTGCTAAAACGTAGCGCAGGGGCTGATCCCACTTGGTCTATACGCCATTGCGTCTCCGCGATGTTGATGAACGTGATGTCGCGCGTATCGTTTTCACCTGGCGAAAACAGCGTCACAGCACGGCCTTCATTGCCCCCGGAGAAGATACCTTCCTGAAAATCGGCTGCCCCAGCAACAGAGAGTCGGTTCGAGGGCACCACCGTGCCAATCCCAACATTACCCGAGACGGCAGGATACATGTTCTCGTTGGCATCGACGATCCAGTCATTATCCGGCCCTGTGCCACCAGACGTAGCCGCCGTAGCCTGTACGGTGCCATCTGGAAAACGAATCCCCATAGGGCCAGTACGGTCGGCGACATCAGCACGCAGGGCATAGGCCACACTAGTCAAGCGAAAGCGTTCGGGAAGATTGTTACCTTCTACCACCATGTCTAGGTAGCGCTCACCATCGCTCTGGAAGATGTCGTCCGAAAAGGGCGTTCGACTTCCGAGCAGCGTCGAAAACACACCGTTGGTGTGGACAATGCGCTGCGATTCGCTCCAGAGTTCGTTGCCACCCGACTCCGCGTCATAGATCGTAAAAACGATCACCGTCGGAGATGGCAGCGTGCTGCCACCATTGAGTTGCGCTTGGAAATTGATGAGTTGCGGTGCTTGGGCAACCAGAGCGAATGGATGCAGCAGGATCGCTGCAATGACAATGGTAGATGACGCTAACAAGCGTTTCTTCATAGATGGCCTCCACAGGAGCTGTCCTCGCTACATTTGATTCATCGATAGCGAGAAACATGGTGAGTGATTGGGCGAGGCAGCACGTCGTGCACAAGGAACCCTTTCCTAAGCCCAAATGAAACCTAGCTACCCCATTTAACCACGCTATTTTCAGAAGAAAGGGAAAATACGTTTAAAACGTGGCAGCTTGCCGCAGATGGTGGTACAGATCGCAGTTCGACAAGACACATACCACGATCTCACACGGTGATCAGTACAAGCAACTTGTAGCTATAATGCCGGCCCAACCGCGACGCGTCAGCCAGTCATCATAGCAACGTCACCTATAAGAAACATGGTGTGCCTTCATTCGTTCTGGCCGCCTCAGACCAGCCATGCTACGCCCATGTTGACCTCGCTCCTGTTATCCTGCTGCCTGTTGATGCAGGCGTCTGTTCTGCCAACAAATTCAAACTCGGCAGACGACACCCTTATGCTCTTCGAGTTCGAAAGCATCGACGAAGCTTTCTGGCAGATCGTCAATGACGGCGTGATGGGTGGACGCTCCAAGGGCATGGTTCGCGTTGAGAATGGCGTGCTGCGGTTTTCGGGCATGCTCGTTACGCGGGGCGGCGGCTTCACGTCGGTGCGTGCCAATCGGCGCGTGGACCTCAGCGCCTACGATGGGATTGAACTCCGCGTGCGCGGGAGCGGCCGCACGTTCGAGGTTGAAGTAGACGACAACGCCCGCCGCTGGGGTCGAAGCGTCTCGCGCCGAGGAGCCTTCGAAACGACCAGCGAGTGGACGTGGGTCCGTGTGCCGTTCAACACCATGCGCACCAGCATCTTCGGCCGCCCCGTCCGCGCTGCCGAACTCAACCGTGCTGGCATCGAACAGATTGGCCTTTACATCCTCGACAGCGACGATGGTCTGACCGTGCGCGACTGCGTG
>CAYYHN010000169.1:0-8016 GCA_964471245.1 uncultured Rhodothermaceae bacterium
TGGTAGCGGGGCCTTTCCTACAGGATCGCCGGCCAACCCTACACTGACACTTTCTGCGCTGTCGCTTTGGTCTGCAAAGGGGCTCTTCGGAAGCGCCTGATCTGCCAAACTTGAAGCACTAGGTCGTCCTACTCAACCCGCTGTTACTTTGCCTGCCATGAACCGACGCGATTTTATCCGGCGTAGTGCTGCCGTTTCATCCATGGTGCTGGTTCCTTCCGTACTGACGGGGTGCGTCTATACACCGCCAGTGGTGCACATCGAAGCGATGTTAGCGCACAAGTTGCAAGGCTTGATCCTAGACCCCGAGAGCACACGGGAATTTGCTAATACCTTGATCGAACGTTTCCAGCGGTTTGGGCTCGTAGATTCGGCCCTCGACGACGTGGCCGCTGCCCTAGCCAAGGGCGAATCGCCGGATATCGTCCTGCCGCTAAGGACATGGAACGGCACCATAGACGAATTCCGCACCTTGTCGGACCGCATTGTGGAGCAATTCCTCTTTTCCAGCGACTTCTTCTACAATGGTGCCGATATGAGCCGGACGGTTACGTACGTGGGGTGGCACAATCCACGCGCTGTCGGGTGCATGAACCCTTTCGCCGACTTTCGCCCCGGCGACTGATTCATCCACAAGTTTCTAGCCGCACGCAACGCATGCACGCCCCATCTTTCTCCCAGACGAACCGTACCGTTTTGTTGCTCCTCGCAGGAGTAGCATGCTTCCTTTTTGTGTTCCTAAAGAACGCATGGGTAGCCGAGGATGCGTATATCTTGTTTCGCAGCGTAGAACAACTGTATGCGGGCAATGGGCCACGCTGGAATGTGCACGAGCGGGTGCAGGTATTCACGAGTCCGCTGTGGTTTTGGGTGGTTGCCGCAACCAAGTTGGTATCGAGCAACCTTTACCTAAATGTGATTTTCGTGTCCTTGGCGTGCTTGACTATTGTGCTTGCAGGCGTCTGGCACCTCGTAGACCGTCTCGAGAAGTGGCTCTTGGTGGTGGCACTCATGCTCACATCCAATGCGTACTTCGATTACACATCTTCTGGTTTAGAAAACCCGCTGGGTTACGTCCTGCTGATTGGGTTTCTGTGTTGCTATTACCAGCTGTTTAAACCGAAAAAGCCGCTCACCGATGGTATGCAGCGCTGGGCGATACAAGGCGTCTTCTCCTTTGCCGGATTGTTGCTTCTCTATCGCCATGACGCTGCCACGCTCGCTTTTCTGCCGACGCTGTACGTGTTCTACCGCTTCTTCCGGTCGTATGCACTGCCCCAATGGATCGGGATGGCGGTGGTTGGGCTGCTGCCGTTCATCGGGTGGACGCTTTTTAGCGTGTTCTATTATGGCACGCCGTTCCCCAATACCGCCTACGCCAAGCTCAATACCGGTGTCGAGACCTCAGCGCTCTGGACCCAAGGGCTCTGGTACCTCATCTTCTTGATTCGCTTCGACAAACTGACGGCTTTGGTGTTGTTCATAGCCGTCATTGCATTAGCCGTCAGCCGTTCGCGGAGCCAGCGTGCCTTGGCCGCAGGTATGCTGATGAATGTGGCGTACATCATCCATGTCGGCGGCGACTTTATGCAGGGACGGTTCTTTTCGCTCGTCTACTTGATGGCAATTGTGGCATGTGTCGTGGAACTACCTGCTTGGAAGGCGACCACCTTTAGCATGCCGCGTGTAACAACCGCGGCTGTAGGTTTTGTGGCCTTGTATGCGGTTTTTTATACACACACACCGCTGAACAGCGTCTTCCTGCATCAAGAAAGCGATATTGAGATGGGAATAGCCGATGAGCGAGGCTTCTACTGGCATAGTTCGTTTCCTGCCTACGTGCTGCATCGAGAGAGTAGCGTTCCTTATTTCCCCAATCATCCGTTTAGCGAGAAGGGCTACGCATTAGCACAGACCGACACCACTGTGGCGCAATTCGCCAACATCGGATTTATGGGCTACTGGAGCGACCTCGATACTATCATCCTCGATACACTGGCATTGAGTGATCCGCTACTCGCTCGCTTGCCGATCGCCGATCAGAACACGTGGCGGATTGGTCATTTTCCGCGCGCCGTTCCCGAAGGCTATCGGGAGACGTTGCGTACCGGCGAAGCACGCCTCGCAGATCCTGATTTGAACGCGTTTTACCAGAAGATGGCGACTATTACGCAAGGTGAAGACCTCTTCGCCCCTGAACGCCTGCGTGCTATCTTCGACCTTAACCTTGGTCGCTACGACCATCACCTTGAAGCCTACCTCGCACGGCAACAACAGACCATGTTGGCTGCGGACGAAACCACGCTGCCTAGCGCAGATTGACGTGGGTACAGCCTAAAACATGTAAGCGTTCATGTAGAGAAAGAGGCCTACGCAGGCAAGGCCAAGCCAGAGCACGAATAACACGACGATCCCAATGAGCACAGCGTTCGACTGCTTGGGCTGCTGCGTGTTCACAACCTGAGGCGGTGCCGCAGGAGGACGCGGCAATGGACGCGTGGGGGGCGACCATGCGGGCATCGGGCGACTATGGCCATGACCGTGCGAGGGGTATGGCGTGCGCACCCTCGGTGCGATGGGCGGACGTTGAGTGCGTGGCCTGTAGTGAGGCGAATTAGGATGCATGTAACGACATCCTCGGATGTTGAGCAAATAAGCAAGGTAGCCGAGAAGGCACTAGATGGGTATCGGCATTTGTCACGCATTGTTTAAGCCAGACCGCTGGGCTCTAATGACAAAGCCCTCACCATGCAATGATGGCAAGGGCTTGTGGTAATCCTTCCGTCTTCTCTCCGGAAGAAATGGGGGCAGCTAGGGAAGAAGGTAGCGATCCATGTACAGATACAAGAAGCTACAGGCTGTTGCAATCCAGACGAAGAAGAGCACGGCGATCCATGCTAGCTTCCACGAGTCATCGGAACGGGTTGACGATACAGTAAGGGTCTGGGTGGCAGGCTGCCGGACAGGACGCGGACGCACTGGGGGCGTGTGTGGGATGGCCGCTGCACGTGTTCGTTGGTGGGTCCACGGTGGGGTAACCGAGGCGATCGGTGGCGGCGGAGGCGTTCCGCGTTGGCCGTCTCCAGACCATGTTGGCCGCGTTGCGAGCACCGGTGGTGCGAGTGTGTCAGCACCATCGCCAGACCAACTGGCGAAAAACGGCTTCCCTTCAAGTGGCTGCCCGAAGGGCTCGTGCGGATGTGATCTGGGTGTCATCGGCTCTAATAGGGGGGTGTAGCGAGTTGATGCATACATTAGCATCTGAAGTGGCACATCCTTAAGGAACGACAGAAAGTAAATTAATTGCGCACACGGTCTTCATCTTTTTTAGCATCAACGTCATTTTTTTTTGCACACCGCCCAAATCGCCTTAAATAGGCGATTCTCCTAGATTGTGTTTAAAAAACTTTTGGAAAGCTAGCTTTAATTTCCGCTAAACTGTCGCTTCCGTATTTGCGCAATACAGCATTGGCAATAACAAGGGCAACCGTTCCTTCGGCAACGGTCGATGCAGCAGGGACGCTCGTTACATCACTGCGCTCGTAGCGCGTAGGCTGGGCCGTGCCGCTTGCAATGTCAACGGTGCCGAGGGGTTTGATCAGCGTCGGGATAGGTTTCATGTAACCGCGCACCACGATGGGCATACCATTTGAGATACCACCTTCGATGCCGCCTGCATGATTGCTCGTACGACGAAACGTGCCGGCGGAGTCTTGGGTAATGGGATCATGGATTTGTGATCCCGGTCGGTAGGCTGCCGCAATGCCGTCGCCAACTTCAACGGCTTTTTGGGCTTGGATGGAAAGGATCGCTTGGGCAAGTTGCCCATCAAGGCGATGCTCCCAGTGAACGTAGGAGCCAAGGCCCGGCGGCACACCCGTGACGACGACTTCGTAAATGCCACCGAGCGTGTCGCCTTCTTTTTTGGTGGCTTTGATGTGCTCAATACAGCGCGCTGTCATGTCGGCATCGAGCATACGGGTGTCGCTGACATCGGCGGTGCGGTAGAGGGCGGCGGCTCCACCTTCATCGAGTAGCGCTTGGACGCGGTCGGTCCAGTCTTCAGGCTGATCGTAACCAACTTGTCCGAGCCGCACGACATGACTCCCAACCTCGATGCCGAGTACACGCAGGAACTGGCGCGCAACCGAGCAACATGCCACACGCATGGCCGTCTCGCGGGCGCTAGAACGGTCGATTACTGGGCGAATGTCGTCGAAGCCATACTTCTGTACGCCGACGAGGTCCGCATGGCCAGGGCGAGGGAGGGTGACTTTGTCAATGCCTTCACCGTCGCCCTCAACGGCCATCACTTCAGGCCAACCGGAGCGGTCGCGGGTGTAAGCCTCGTTGTCGAGGCGAAGGGCAATGGGGTTGCCCATTGTCGCGGAAAACCGAATGCCGGAGTAGATGTGGACGCGGTCGCGTTCGAACTTGGCACGGCCGCCTCGGCCAAACCCAAGCCAGCGGCGTGCGAGGTGTTCGTTGATGTCGGCGGCCGTAATGGGGACGCCAGCGGGCATGCCTTCAACTATGCCTATAAGGGCTTCGCCGTGCGACTCGCCTGCGGTGAGAAAGCGGATCATGACCTGTCAGTCGTGTGGGAAACAAAGTAGGCCGCAAGTTGGCAGGGCACAGCCAAAGGTGCAAGGGCTGCGGCCGATCTTCGACGAAAAAGCGGGCAGCTTAGTCGAGGGCCAGCGTGGCGGCAGGTTCATCCAACGCCGCTTGTACGCGGGTGAGAAACTGACCCACATGCCAACCGTCCATCAAGGCATGGTGGACCTCCACCGAGATCGGGAGCCGCCACTGGCCTTCGGCTTCATGGATTTTGCCGAACGCGATCTTGGGAACGCTGTCGTCCCGGTTGTGTCGGCGCGGGTGCGCAAGGCTGGTGAACGCCACCCAAGGCACCACGGTGCAGTGGATGAGGTCGTCGCGGTCGTTGCGTGGGGAAAAATCCGTTTCGCCCGCCCGGACGCGTGCGATGGTGGCTTGGGCTTCTTGTTGGAAGGCGCTAAACGTAGCGTGGTAGCCGAAGTAGGTGAATGTAAACGAGGTGTCGTCGAGGAGGAGCGTCGAGCCCGCATCGATCTGCTCGTGGATGAGGACGCGATCTCCGCGTAGGCGGTACCGAAAGGGTTCGAGCGCATTCACTTCACGGAGCACGATCCACAGGTACGCGAGGGACAGCGACGTGTTGGAACGGCTACGGACGTATGTGCGCAGCGCTGTGGCATCGAGATGCGTGCACAGGTTGAAGTGCGGATGATCGTACGTGCGGAACAAATCGAATTGCGCTCGGCGCTGCCAATCGCCGAGGTCCACGTACGCAGCATCAGATGACGGCATGCTGGGCATACTCAATCGTCGGCGGGTGCGTTCATCTCGTAGAACGACGTGAGGCCGTCACTACGCAGTACGCGCAGGAGTACCGCCTCGCCGTTTTCGCGCGCGCCATCCAGCATTGCTTCGGCTGTGGCAACGTCGGCGATGTCAGCTTCGTTGATGCCGAGCAGCAGCACATCGCGCGGAACGCCTGCATCGTCTGCTAGGCTGGCGTTCTCAACGTAGGCGATGTAGACGCCTTCTTGCACACCGAAGCGGTTGCGGTCGCGCTGCACCATGTTGCGGAGGCCAAAGCCCCATGCCGGGAATTCGTCGATGCCGATCTCGGGATGACCGGGTGGCAAGCCGTTGGAGGGCGCTTCCTCTGAACGCTCAGGCTCGACGGCCTGCGGTTGTGCCGTCAGGTCATCAAACCATGCCGCATAGGCTGGGTCGTCGCGGCCGAAGAGACGGACGGCAAAGGCACGGCGCGTTCCATTGCGCCAAGCTTCGATGCGCAGCGTGTCGCCGGGGCGGTGGCGTGCAATCATGCTTTGCAACTCGTTGGACGCATTCACGGGTTGCCCTTCAATGGTTAACACCACATCGCCGGGGCGCAATCCAGCGGCATAAGCGGCTCCTTCACTGTGGACATTGATCAGGAAGACGCCCATGATGCCGGGTAAAGCCAAATCCTCAGCTGCCTCAGCATTAACCTCAGCGATCTCGACGCCCAAAAAGCCACGCTGCACTTCGCCATGTGCGATGAGGTCTTCCGCAACGTGTAGCATCAAGTTAGACGGCACAGCAAAGCCATAACCTTCGTATGAGCCGCTTTCCGTCGCAATTGCCGTACTGATGCCGATGAGTTCGCCTTGCAGATTCACCAGCGCACCGCCCGAGTTGCCGGGATTGATCGCGGCGTCGGTCTGGATGAAGTCCTCGATGCCAAAGCTGTTGTTCTGGATGATATCGACCTGCCGCCCAAGCGCGCTGACGATGCCCGCTGTGACCGTGGAAGTCAGGCGAAACGGGTTCCCGATGGCCAGCACCCACTCACCAACTTCCACGCGGTCGGAGTTGCCCAAGGTGATGACGGGCAGCTCTTCACCGTCGTCGATGCGGATGACCGCGAGGTCGGTGTTCGCGTCCGTGCCAATGACCTCGGCGCTGTACTGTCGCTTGTCCTTTAGCGTAACGAGGATGCGCTCGGCTCCTTCGATGACGTGGTTGTTGGTGATGATGTAGCCCTGCTTGCTCAGAATGACTCCACTGCCAACACTCTGTGAAGGTCCCCGGTCGCCTCGGAAATTGTACCACGGGCCGCGGTCACTTCCGCTAGACGATTCTACTTGGATGTAGACGACGGCAGGCGTCACCCGCGCCGATACATCTTTGAACAACTCATTCAGCGTCATCGGATCGACGCTGATGGTCGGGGTGGCGGTATCGGTCGAGGCCGACAGGGGCGAGGTTTCTGGGCTGCCCAGTTCGACGCGCTCAACGATGGGTTGCTGCTCGATGGTGTCGAGGCGGCTGTTCATCACAAAAAGCATGATGAGCACCCCCGTAAGCAGCCCGACCAGCACAAGGCCAAGGCCGGTCATGAAAAGCGACGTACGGCTGCGCGAGACGTTCATGTTGGGCAAGGAGTTAAGGCGGAACAGAATCCAGCGGCTCAGCGGCTTGTTTGTACAAAAGGCATTGCAACCGGATCAAACTTCACACCATTCGCTGGGGGGAATGTTTCGTCAGTCCTTCATTTTCAAAGCAATGCACACCGATTCTTACAGAAGGATGCGCTCACCAGTTGCGTCGGAGGTGAAACACGCGTCGAGTACCCGCTGGATAGCCGCGCCGCGCAGGAAGTCGGGGGTAGCTGGTGTGCCGGTCCTAATGGCGTCGAGAAAGCGCTCGGCATTGGTCGGTGTTGGGGCGAGGTCGCGAGCTTCCCACGTAGCCGTATGCACGTCGGCGCCGAGGCAAACGTGCAACCGATGCTCGTCAGCGTCCATGTCGATGCGGAGTGCTCCTTCGGTGCCGTGGATGCGAAGTTCGAGCGCGTTGGTGTAACCCGTTGCCCAGCGGCTGACTTGGATGATACCTGTCGCCCCGCCTTCGAGTTCTGCAAGAATCAAGGCCGAGTCATTGGCATCGAGCTCATACGCCCCGATGTGGTCGTCGGGCGCTTTGTGGAAGGTGTGGAGTTGGCACTGCACAGCTGAAAAGTTGCCGACCGGGAAGCTGGCGAAATCGAGAATGTGCACGCCGATGTCGCCGAGTACGCCTTGGCTGCCGTGAGCCGTGGACAGTCGCCACAGCCATTTGGGGTCGGTGCGCCAATCGCCCCATGCATCCGAAACGAGCCACGACTGTCGGTAGCTGGCATCGAAGTGCCGGAGTTTGCCCAATGTGCCATCTTGCACCAACGTGCGGGCGTGCTGCAAAGCGGCTGAGCGGCGGTACGAGAAGTTGACCATATGAATGAGGCCACTCGCAACGGCTGCATCCGCCATATTTTGTGCCGTGGTTGCATCGGTAGCGAGCGGTTTTTCGCAGAGGACGTGCTTGCCCGCCGCGAGAGCCTGCAACGCAAGTGGCGCGTGCGTGTCGTCGGGCGTGGCGATGACGACGGCGTCGAGGTCCGGGTGGGCGAGGAGGGCGGTCGGGTCGGTGTAGGTTGTGGGG
>CAYYHN010000170.1:0-7995 GCA_964471245.1 uncultured Rhodothermaceae bacterium
TTACGAGGTGACGGGGCCGCATATGATGACCTTCACCGAAGTCGCGGCGGAATTGGCCAAGGCCACCGGCCGCACGATCAGTTACCTCCAAGTGCCGCACGATGCGTTCGTACAAGGTGCCCAAGCTGCAGGCGCACCGAAAGACGTCGTCTGGATGCTCGACTACCTGTTTTCGACTGTCCTCGACGGCCGCAACGCCTACCTCACCGACGGCATCCAACGCGCACTTGGCCGCCCACCCAAATCCTTCGCCACTTACGCACGCGAAATGGCAGCGTCCGGCGTGTGGGACGTACCTGATACACAGACGGCTGCACCCACAGCCTAACCGAACACCTCATCCTTCCAACGGCGCGCTGGCCTGCCAACAGGACAGCGCGCCCTCCGACCTATATGTACCCTGCCTCAAGTTCAGACCATCGGTCCAAACTTGGGTTAACCTAGTCACCGCTATGCTTTCTGCCCTGCTTCTCACCACCGCCACCTTGCTCTGCGCCCTCACTGCCGGATTCGTCTTTGCCTTCTCTGTCGTGGTCATGCCCGGTATCCGCACCTTACCCGACCGAGACTTCTTGCGTGCGTTCAAAGTCATGGATCGCATCATCCAAAACAACAGCCCATGGTTTGTCCTTGTATGGGCTGGGTCGGTTGTGGCAC
Organism: uncultured Rhodothermaceae bacterium; assembly: GCA_964471245.1. Classification (GTDB taxonomy): domain Bacteria; phylum Bacteroidota; class Rhodothermia; order Rhodothermales; family CAYYHN01; genus CAYYHN01. Next base: position 658 of record CAYYHN010000170.1, read on the forward strand.
TCATCGCCGCAGCAGTTCTAAACGTACCCGTGCTCGCAGGCATGCCGCGCCTGCTTTTGATTGGCGCTGTGGTGCTGTACGTATTGGGCGTCCAGCTACCAACCTTCGTGGTTAACGTGCCGCTCAACAACCAACTGCAAGCCACCGACCTCACGATACTTGATGCCGCCAGGCTTCAGCAAGCGCGCATCGCCTTCGAATCGCGCTGGGTCTTCTGGAATGTTTTCCGTACGGTGATGGGCGTCCTCGTGGCCGTCATGCTGCTACTTGTTCTTCACATGTCGTGACATGACACCTTGCCTTTACAGGCGAATAGGCAACTGACGGATACGCTTGCCTGTGGCCGCAAACACAGCATTAGCTATGGATGGCGGCACCGGAGGATATCCAAGTTCACCAACGCCACCCGGTTCTTCTTGGCTGTCAATAATAACGACATCTATTTCTGGCATGTCAGCCATGCGTATCCACGCATAGTCGCGGAAACTGCCTTGTTGTACACGGCCGTCTTGTATGGTGATTTGGGCTTTCAAGGCTGTAGCGAGGCCGTCTACCACAGCCCCTTGAATTTGGGCTTCAACGGTGCGGGGATTTACGCAGATGCCGCAATCCACAACACAGGTTACGTGCACGACCCGTACTTCGTCTTGGTTAACTTCAACCTCAGTTACTACTGAAATGAACGAACCTAAGCCCTCCAGACAAGCTATACCCTGTCCACGACCAACGGGCAGCTTTTTGCCCCATTCAGCACGCTTGGCTACACGTTCTAAGGTTCGCAACAGTCTGGGGGACGCGATGAGGTCACGTCTTACATCATAGGGGTCTTTCTCTAGCGCAAAAGCGAGCTCGTCGATAAAGCACTCATTTGCAAAAACGGTTTGCGAAAGGAATACGGATCTCCACGGCCATACTGGGATGGGCAGATCGACAAGTGCAACGTCAATCGTTGTGTTGGGAATAGCGTACGGATGCGCCGCACTCATCTTGACAAACCCAGCAGCATCCATACCCGGAATAGTATGGTCAAAGATCGTTCGAATCCCATCCGTTGCAATCCCATGCGACCAGCCAACCAGATCGTTCTCATCATTCAAGGCACCACGCATCCGATGCACACTAGGCGGTCGGTAGCGGTCATGACGCATGTCATCGTGGCGCGTCCACACCAGTTGCACCGGTGTGTTTATTTGCTGCGAGACTTGGACGGCTTCAGCAATGGCGTCAGAGGCAAGCTTGCGCCCGAAACCGCCCCCAAGCAACGTTTGATGAACAGTAATGGCATCCATCGATAGACCCGAGCTTGAAGCAGCTGTACGTTGTGCGTTGTGCGGGTCTTGCGTAGGCGCCCAGATATCGCACGCGTCAGGACGCACATCAGCTACGCAATTCAAGGGCTCCATCGCTGCATGCGCAAGAAGAGGGAGTTCATAGGTTGCTTCAACGATCTCGGTAGCATCCAATGGCATTTGCTCGACTGACTCAAGCGCACCATACAGTTGTTCACGCATAGCTGCGTCGCTTGTGGCTGCCCCTGCTCCGTAGTCCCATGCTACGTCCAGCGCATCACGGCCCAAAATGGCCGCCCAAGTCGTAGTAGCTACGACCGCAATACCCGCTTCGATTTCAACGACGTGTTTCACGCCCGGAATGGCAAGCGCCTCGCGGGCGTCGAAATGAAGCATGGTCCCGCCATATACCGGACAACGCGCGACGACGGCGTACAGCATGCCATCCACCTGTATATCCATACCAAATTGAGCGCGGCCTGTTACCACGGCCGGATTGTCGATCCGGTGTATCGCTGCACCAATCAAGCTGAAAGAAGATGTTGGCTTTAACGTCGGATTTTCGATTTCAGGTAAGGCGGCCGCTGCTTCTGCTACATCGAGATACGGCACTGTCCGCTGGCTCGGCATATGGGTAATCACGCCTGCGGCAGTCTCGCATGTCTCCGCGCTGACGGACCACATGGAGGCCGCGGCATCCACCAGCCGTTGGCGTGCTTGGGCACCGGCTCGGCGCAACGGTTTCCACATGTGCACGATGCTGAAACTCCCCAACGTTGCCCGATTTCCGTAGACCGGATCAAGCGGTGCCTGCTGTACATGAACCTGCGACCAAGACACATCCAGTTCTTCAGCGACAATCATGGCCAGTGCGGTACGCACGCCTTGGCCCATTTCAGCCTTCGATATGAAGATGGTTACAGAATTGTCTTCGTTGATCCCTATCCACGGACTTATTTGGACCTTAATAGCAGGACGCAGGTGGGTCGGGGTCTGCATCACACCGCTTAGTCCTTGGGCTATGGGTGATGCTGCACGATGAATGGCCGCACGAATGCGCTGATACGTTCCACATCGGCAGATATTATCGGCCATAGCATGGTCGATATCGGCATCGCTCGGTGCTAGGTTTTTATCCAGCAAAGCTGCTGCTTGCATGACCTGACCAGCTTGGCAATAGCCACATTGAGGGACATCTTCCGCCAGCCAAGCCTTTTGAACCGGGTGGTCGCCATCACCAGCAAGCCCTTCGATGGTGGTGACGTTGCGATGAACTACCGCCGCAATAGGCGTTTCACATGCACGTATGGGCTGGTCGTCCAGATGTACGGTGCACGCCCCACACGTACCTAAGCCACAACCATACTTCGTTCCCGTCAATCGCAATACATCGCGTAGAACCCAAAGGAGTGGCATTTCAGGGGCTACATCGACGGCTACGTGCTTATCATTGACGTTGAACGAAAGAGTCGGCATAAGACCTAGCGTTATGTTTTACGATTTTGGTGACGTTTGAGGATTGCCCAAGAACACCCGGTGGCTCACCTAAGTAGCACTACATGGCAGAAATAAGCAACATATCCTACACCGAGCAGCCTCATCGGACCGTAGTTTTGCAAGTACGAAACTGTATGGTAACCGAATTAAACGCCACCGGGCTTCAGCAAGCGTGCATCGCCTTCGAACCACACGGGGTCTTCTGGAATGCTTTCCGTACCGTGATGGGCATCCTCGCGACCGTCTTGCCCCGACTGATCTATTGAAGTGAATCCCATTTTTGTCTTGCCTACCTACGCTCGATCCTCCTGCCTGCCCGTTGCTCTAGGCTTTGCGTTGCTTGCTGCCCTGTGTGATGCTTCGCGGGCACAACCAACTTCGCATGCACAAGAAGCGCCGCATTCGGCTCGCACGGTAGCCATCACGCTAGATGACGTGCCAGCCACACGCAACCGCACACTTGCCGAGATGCAGCAGATCACGACGGGGCTGCTCACTCATCTGAACGCGTTTGACATCTCGGCCATAGGGTTCGTGAACGAAGCCAAATTGGGCGATCCAGTGGAGCCCGAACGCATCGCGCTCCTCGAACAGTGGCTCGATGCTGGGCAGGCGCTAGGCAACCACACCTATTCCCATCCCAAGTTTTACGATACGCCGCTGGAAACGTATCAAGCCGATGTGCTGCGCGGCGAGATCGTCACCAAGCAATTGCTGGCCGAACGTGGGCAGCAGCTTCGCTACTTTCGCCATCCGTACCTGAGCACGGGCCCCGACCTCGCGACCAAGACCGCCTTCGAGCAGTTCTTAGCGAGCCACGGCTACATGGTTGCCCCGGTGACCATCGACAACGACGAGTACATCTACGCGCTCGCCTACGAGAATGCGGTGGCGGACCAAGAAGAGGACCTTGCTGCACGCCTTGGCGACGACTACGTACGGTACATGGCCGAGATGTTTAGCTACTTTGAACACTACGCCACCGCAATGCTGGGACGTGAACCGCCGCAAGTTCTCCTGCTCCACGCCAACACGCTCAACGCCGATTACCTTGGCGATCTCGCGCAGATGATACAGGGACGCGGCTACCAATTTGTTTCTTTAGAGGTTGCACTCCGAGATCCCGTCTACACCCTCACAGATGGCTACATCGGCGAACGTGGGCCTTCTTGGCTGCAACGCTGGGCCATCACGCAGGGCAACGAACCAATGGATGTAGATGCAGAACCGCCGCAGGTGCCCCGCTGGGTGCGGACTGCCGCCTTTAATCGCTGAGCCCGATCAAGCTTCTTCTCATTAGCTCCTAGCTTACGGGTGAACGGAACCCCTCCTATGTGGCATACGAAAAGCACAACTCCTTGCTGATTACGAGACACTTTTCAACAGCCACACCCTTTTTTTCCGCAACTTATTTCCCTCTGTATTGGCAAAATACAGGGCCCAGAAAGCCCCTTCTTAAGGAAAAATTGAGGGTATTGCAGTTGTTCGGCATAGCGTATCGGAGTCTTGTTGAACTATTTGTGCAGACGGTAACCATACGTGTTTGGGTGCCGTAGCGCGGTTCATTCTCCCACAAGCCGCCCCATTCTGATGAACCGTATCATCTTAGTCCTCGCCCTTACGGTTACCGTTTTCTTGGGACACCTCGTCGTGTCGAAGCCTGTCTACGCCCAAGTGTGTTCAGGAAATGTGACACTGTCTACACAGGCTGAGGTAGATGCTTTTTCTTGCACAGAAATCACAGGAACTCTCCGCATATCCGGCTCCGATATTGTGCACGTGGATAGCTTATACACCCTCACCTCCATCGGTGGTGAACTCAGTATTGACGCAAATCCAGCTTTACGCGACATAAACGGGCTTACAAGCGTCACGACTGTCGGCAACTTGATCTTCATCTTCAACAACGATGTTCTGGCCGATATCAATGGGCTCAATGGGCTCACCCTTATTCGTCGGGGGCTAACAGTAAGCACCAACAGTGCCCTCACCAACCTCGATGGCCTCGCCGCCATCACATCCGTCAACGGGAGCCTCGTCATCTCCGCCAATACAGCCTTGACAAACCTTAACGGTCTCGCGGGCATACGTTCCGTCTCGGACCGGCTGGCCGTAGTCAACAATACCGTATTGAGCGACATGCAGGGCTTGGCTGCTGTAACCACAGTCGGTGGAAACCTCTTGATTCAAGGAAACACCGCCTTGACCAATATCGACGGGCTTGCAGCCATTACGTCCGTCGGTGGGGACCTATTACTTGAAGACAACGCAGCGTTGACCAATATCGACGGGCTCGCGACTATAACATCCATTGGCGCAGACTTGGTCGTTCGTGAGAATACAGCCCTCACCAACCTCGATGGCTTTGCCGCCCTTACTACGATACAAGACGTCATCAGCATTACAAGTAATGCGGCACTGACCAACCTGAATGGTTTGAGGAGTATCGTCTCCATCCGTGGTGATCTCATCATAACTAGCAACCCTTTGCTGACCACGCTCGACGGCCTCGCAGCCCTCACCGCCATCGACGGCGGCCTAGTCGTTTCTAACAATGCAGCATTGACCAATCTTGACGTTTTCGCCTCGATTACCACGCTCGATGGCAGCCTGCTCGTCATTGGCAATGCGCTGTTGGCAAACCTCGACGGCCTCGCGGCCATCACCTCGATCGGTGATGACCTTTGGATTGAGGGCAATGACCTCCTCACCAACCTCGATGGCCTCGCAGCCGTCACCTCGCTTGGCGACGACATGCGCATCCGCTTCAATGCGGCGTTAACCAACATCGACGCCCTCGCAGGCATATCCACTATCGGTGGACAACTCGACATCTCGGCGAATGATGCACTGACCAACCTCAACGGCCTGTCCGGCCTTACGTCCGTCAGCGCCAGCGTGTTTATTGATGACAATGTCAGCTTGTTGACGCTGGATGGTCTGGCCAGTCTCACATCGGTTGGGGGCGACCTATTTGTCCGTGGGAACGAGGTGCTGCGTGCATGCAACTGCGGCCTCGTTCCGTTGCTCGACGGTGGAGGTTTGATCGGTACCGCCACCATCGAAACCAATGCCGAGGGCTGCAACACCCTCGCGGAGATCGTGGCACAAGGTGCCTGTTCCACCTCGATTGGCGCGCCCCCCTTGCTACCGCGTGTCGTTGGGCTCAGCCAGAACTACCCTAACCCGTTTACAACCAACACCACGATCTCCTTTGACTTGAGTCAAGCAGGACAAGCGACCTTGGCCGTATTTGATGCACTGGGGCGCGAGGTTGCACGCTTGGCTGCGGGAGATTATGCAGCTGGTCGACATGATGTCGTGTGGGATGCTAGCAGAGTACCGAGTGGGATGTATGTGTATCGCCTAGAGGCCGTGGGTTCGACCATCACAAAAACCATGCTGGTGCTTAACTGATAGGTGACCAGAGCCCTAGTATGACGAGTGCCTAGCATGCTCTTGTTTACGCTAAGCCAAAGATGAAGTGGGTCAGATTAGTTTGCCCACGTGCCAAGGTGGTGCGACTCACTGTGACGAGGTAGGACGCTACTCCTGTTCTATCCTCCTTACGTACCCCGCAATACGTCCCTTTTGCTTAATCAACTTCTCCCCCGTGATTCTCACGGTACTAATGTTTTTGAGATTGGGAAACGTCAATCGGCCATTGGAGAGTGAATAGGTCCAAATCAGGTCGAGGTAATTGAGGCTGATGTTTAGCCTTTCAAGAAATGACGTACGGGTGACGGTAAAGCCTAATCGCTCAGCACTGCGCTTCGACAGAAAATAAGAGCTACCGCGTACTTCCACAGATGGTGGGAGGTGTCCCTGTTCTACCTGTTCAATGATGTTCAGCAAGGCATTAAGGTAGTGGGCTAGCATTTTTCGTTTCCACTTCGAGCCTTTTGGAACCCCTCGCATTTCCAAGAGATAGTCGAAGGATGTACCGTTATGCAGATCAATAAGGCGAGACGTGCTCCCAAAACTCACAACCATAGGTGAGTAGTAGGTATACCACCCCGTCAAGGTAAAGAGGGGCGTTAAAAAGAATTGTATGACGGGGACGACTATGAAAATTCCTAACGCCCATATGATGGACTCATCCACCAATCGAACCCACATGATCAATATCGAAATAAGCGTTGCTGTGAATAGCAAGGCGACCAACCAGCGGAGTATTGGATTGAAGCCTAGAAATCGTTTCATGTCGTCTTCAGCGTAGCGAGAAAGGAGTTGTTAACACACCTTGCCCCGATACGCATCTGTGCACGCATGGTTATCGAATATTTCAGAGACTGTTTGACAAGAAGATCACCACAATATGTAAAGTATTTTTTACTCTATGTAACTTATTTACGACACAACGTAAAGAAGGACATACACGAAACTTAATTAGGCTGCGTACAGCCACTAACCATATACAAGAGAAATCACCATGTCGAAACAAGAAATCTATGCTTGGGTCTCGCTCGCCTCGACGCTTGCTATTTTAGGCCTGTATGTGCTCAACGTTTGGGGCTTACCCGAAGGTATGGAGGGTGCTGCTGCGGGAATG
>CAYYHN010000171.1:0-7976 GCA_964471245.1 uncultured Rhodothermaceae bacterium
CTCCACGCATTGGCCGTCACCGCCGAAGGCTGCACCGGTGCCGATCTGCAAGGGCTGTGTCGGCGAGCGGCGTTGGCAGCGATTCGTGCACACTTGGGTCCAGAAAAACCGGCGTTGCTGGTGGCACAGGCGCATTTTTTAGACGCATTGGCCCATATCTTGTCTACAAAGGAGGCGTAGGCATTTGTATGACCTGATTCCTATTCAGAACCTATGGAACGGCTCGCAGTGTATGCCGTCGCCCCATCCGCCAAGGCGACCGCATTCGACGCCGACGACCTGCCTCACGAGGTAGGCCCCGTCTTTTTTGTCCAGAATGGCCCCTTTTCGGCCTTGGTTGGTCCTGCTGAGGGGGCCAGCGAGCAACCGCTTGATCGCCGCACCGCCTTGCTGCGCCTTGTCAAGCATCAGCAGATTGTGGAGGCCGTGCTTCAGGAGCTTCCGCTACTCCCGGTAAAATTTGCCACGACGCTGCCCAGCAGAGACGCCGTCGCGCGATTCTTGGGTGAAGGCGCTGCGCAATTTGCTGCTACGTTCGAGGCGCTGGGCAACCGGATGCAGCATGAGGTGACCGTCTCGTGGGACCTGAACCGCGTCTTTGCTGAGATCATGCAAGACGCGGAGCTCACGGCCATGCGTGATGCCCTGAGCGCGAATCCTGAAGCTGCCACCGAAGCCGACCGTGCTGCTTTTGGCAAGCGGGTAAAGACAGCCCTCGACGCACGTCGCGAGCAGATGCAGGCCATCTTCAAGGCAGCGTTTGCTGAATGCACGGACCAAATGGTCGTGCAGCCTGTCGTCGAAGACCAGATGGTTTGGGGTGCGGCATTGCTGCTGGGGGAAACGGACGAGGATCTGCTTGATGCCTTGTTGCATCGCTTGGATGCTAGCTTCGAGGGGCACCTCGATTTCCGTTGTGTTGGCCCGATGCCGCCCTACAGTTTTGCCTCCATCACCGTTGCCCAGCCGGATGCCGTTGCCATCAACGTAGCACGTCAGGAGCTTGGCCGCGACACCTCGGTGCCGGTAGCGGCCATCAAGCAAGCTTGGCACAATCTCGCCCGTATCCATCATCCCGATGTACTCGGCGGCCATGCCGCGCCGTTGCCCATGCAGAAGCTCACGGACGCGTATCGTACCTTGAACGCGTATGCCACCCACCATCAGCGACGCTTTGGCGATGCGCCGATTGTCTTTGATGCCGACCGGGTTGCCGAGGTATTGTACATCAGCTTGCCTGTGTTGCCTTCGCCTGCGCGCCTGCGCCTTGCAGCCTGAGTGAGGGGGCAACGGCTTGGTGCCTTCAGCTAGACTTTACCCAAAGAGAACGACTATGCCCAAGGATCTTGATGCCTTGCTCCACCAGATAGCCCAAGCTGCCCACCAGTTGGTTGTGGCACGCTCCGAAACGGTGTTTCAGGAAGCATTCGATGAGGCCATGGCTGAGAGCAAGCGCCACCTCAAAGCACGCCTACTCCATGCAATGATGGCGCAGAGCACGGTTTGGATGGAAGCCCGTGCTGCTGAGGCCACACCTGTAGATCTACCTCAATCTGCGGTGCAGTCCAACCTCGTACAGTCGCCAGTAGCCACGACCCACAGCGTGGCGGCTCCTGCTGCATTGCCTCGCGAAGAGCCGTGGCCCGAGCATCCCGCTACGGTACAGATGCATGCGGCCGAGGTGGAGGCGTTGGTATCCGAACGTGCTTTGCCTGATCAACCAGAGGCTCCGTACGACCTCGTCGATATCCCAGAGCCGATCATGTTGCCCGATGTCGCCGAGCAGGCAGACGTACCTCTGCCACCGAGTCAAGCTATCACGCCAACATCGTCGGATGTCTTCGACATAGCCGCCCTGACGGCCGTTGAGGCCACAGCAGAGCCTATACCCACGACGGATGGTACGTCGATTCCTGATACCTCCGAAATGAATGGCGAGGAGGCCGAGATGGCAGCACCGCAGCCGAATGATGCAGCCTTGCTCAAAGAGCTCGCCATGATTCGTGAGCAGATTGACCGCAACGAACAACTGCTTGGGCAATTACAACCGTTCTTGAACGCATCGGAGTGAACCGATGGTTACCAATCGTAATGCTGGCCTCGAAGCGCAAGTCCGCCGCAAACTCCGGCAGCGGATGGTGAATGCCCTGCTTGCTCGTGCTGCCGAGGTGCTTGGTCCGCCACCGTCCGAGCAACACGACGACACGCCGTCACATCCGCACCTCCGCCTGGTACCTAAGTCCACATCGCCGAACCAAACAGAAGGCACCGGTGATGCCGCGGACGGCACCTCGGCCGACGGGATGTCGTCGTCTGGTGAAGCTACTGCCCAAGAGACGGAGCCCAACACGGTGCAGGACACCTTGGTGCCACATTCGGATACTTTCGATGTACCGGATGAGGAGACCGAAGCCATACAGGACGATGTGCAGGAGCCGGATCTTGAGGAAGAGGCAGCGCCGATGAAGTTGCACCGAGTGCATCTTCCGCATGCAATGCCGCCAGAAGAGCCGGAGCCTATTCCTGAGCCGAGCACAGCAACCGACAGAGATGCCCCCGTTTTGCCTACGGCGCTTTATGTCTATGCCATCCTGCCGGATGTAGCTGAGGTTCCGCTACCACTAGCGGGTATTGACCCGGCGTTTCCAGTTGAGGTCCTGCCGTTTCGGAATGTGCAGGTGGTTTTGAGCCGTGTGCCGTTGGCTTCTTTCAGCGAAGAAGCGCTGCGGACGCATCTCGAAGACCGCTCGTGGTTGGAGATGGCCGTACAGCGTCACTACGCCATTCTCGAACGGATGCGTTCGCGCCACGGCGTCTTGCCGATGCGTTTTTGCACCATCTGCTACCACACCGATGGGCTGCGACAGTTTTTGGAAGACCACTACTTCTACTTTGCCATTCGGCTGCGTGCACTGGCCAACAAGCAAGAATGGGGGATACGTCTCTACGCGCACACACCAACCCTCGCACATCGCGCCGCCCTCGAAAATACACGGTTACGCCGGATGCGGCAGCGTATGGATGCTGCGCCGGGCACGGCCTACCTCGTCCGGAAACAAGTTGAGCGCGTCGAGCAGGAAGCTGTTCGTGCGTTGCGGCGGAGTGAGCGCGATGAAGTGCACCACACGCTTGCTGGGCTTGCGTTCGATGCCATCGCTAACAGCGTCGAAGAGCAACGAGACGTGGAAGCGGGCGAAGTGCTGGTTTTGAATGCGGCTTACCTCGTCGACATTGCCCAGCAAGAGGCGTTTTTGAAACAGGTCGAAGGCATGCAGCAAACGGCTGCCACGCAAGGGCTGCGTGTGCATCTGACGGGGCCGTGGCTGCCGTTCAACTTTGTCCGTGATGATCTGACTGCCACAAGCGAACCGGCCTTGGCCCGAGCCGCCTAGCGCGCGCTGCCGCAATCTGTTTGGTATTTATGGAGCTACATCCGCACCTGTTGACGAGCGATGACTTGGACGCCCCCGAGGCGTTCACGTTGCTCGACCTCCTCGACCGTATTCTTGACAAAGGTGTCGTCATCCGTGGCGATCTCACGTTGTCTGTGGCGAACGTAGACCTTGTGTACGTTGGGCTCAAGGTGTTGCTTGGCTCGATGGATGCTGTCGAGCGCATGCGTGCCGCTGCCCTTAAGCCGCTGCCCGCACCCACGTGGAATGACCCTATGTGGGAAGACGAAGCGTTGGTCTCAACCACTGTTGCCAAACCCTGATTTCATGCTATACCTCTATGCATTTGCCACAGCGTCGGCCCCGTTGCCCAAGGTGATCGGTCTTGATAACCAGCCGGTTCAAGCCATCGTACATGGTTCGCATGCTGCGCTCGTGAGCTACGTGGAGGAGCCGCCTACCTTAGCTTCAGGCAAACAAGCTTGGATGCACGAACGGGTGGTCGAAGCGGCGATGGCGCAAGGAACGGTTGTTCCGGTGCGTTTTGGGACCGTTTTACCTGATGTGGTGACTGTACGACGGGTGCTCCGTAGTCAAGCCAAGGCACTTGCCGCCAACCAGCGCCGCATCGCTGGCTGTGCAGAACTGAGTTTGCGCGTGATGGCTAGCGGCAATGAGCCTGCTCCGGCACGTTCGTCAATAAATCCATCGCCTATGTCAGGCACGGCCTATTTGCAGCAGCGGTTAGCGGCATTGCGCCAAGAGCAAGACGCCGAAGAGCAGGCTGGTGCTGTTGCCGTACGCCTAGTGGAGGCCCTGAAGCCGCATGCGCGGGCGCAAACAGTCCAGACGCAGCCATCTGGGCAACTGCTGCTCCACGCGGCGTTTCTCGTGCCGCATACCGAGCTGGGCACATTCGTTACGCTCATTGAGCGCTTGCAAAAGCAGCACCCCGACCTTCGTCTCCTCTGCACCGGGCCATGGCCTCCGTACCATTTTGTGCACCTACCTGCGGGTGCATTCCCGTCACCCCGAATTGGCGCAGATCTTTTCTGCTAGCTCACCCTTCGATGCACTTTACCCATATGGAACTGCAAACACCTGCTGCTGAAACCCGTGTGTTAGGGGATGCCGCCCATCTGCAAGCCTTCATGCACGAACTCGAAGGCCTGCAAAGCCGTGCGCTTCCGCAGCATCTCGACCTTGATCCGAGTAACGCCGAGAAGGGTTTGGCAAAGCTCGTGCTTACCCTCGTCGACTTTCTGCGGCAGCTGATGGAGCGTCAGGCGCTACGCCGGATGGAGACCGGGAGCCTGACTGACCATGAGGTTGAACAACTTGGCCAGACTTTTCTGTTGTTGGAGAAGCGACTGTGCGAAATGCAGGACCTCTTTGGCCTAGAAAATGAAGAACTTAACTTGAGTCTTGGCCCACTGGGTCGATTGCTTTAGTGTTTGCCTTTTGGGCGAGTCGGATGCGCTGCTTTCGGCTCGTTTGTACACATACACCGCAACGGCGCCTAGATTTTCGTAACCATCTGTGCGCTGTTATGTGTCCACCGTCAAGGCTAGCCTGACCTGCGGCTTTCTGAGTATTGCTGTATGAGGTAGGTTGGCCTGTAGTAGACGCTCACCAAACCATGCATGGACCTGAATTGAGTGATGACCTCATTGGCATCACAACGGAAGTCGCGGAAGCTATTCTGGGGTTTTCTAATCTGCCACTCCGATGGCAGGAGACGTTAGAAGATCTCGAAGGTGAAGCACAAGAAGAACTTAGCAAGTGGGTATGGAATGAATGGTCGCGCTTGATCGACTTTATCCGTGCTGTTGATGACCCCGACGAATTGGAAGTCGGGATGGCGTTGGAGTTTCTTACGCTCAAGAGTCGCTGGTACTTGTACAATACGCAGTTTCAGTACAAGATGATGGCGGGCGAGATGGATATGAGCCTGATGTACAAGGCCGCGCTCTTGCAGTCGTTTATCGATCCCATCCACTCGATGTTGGCCTTTCGCGATGCCTCCGCACTGGAAGAGGTAACCTCTGTTCCCTTAGGACGCATGCGCGAGGAGGAGCGCGTTGTCATCAATTACGACCGCCTGTCATCTCTGTATGAGCATGTCGGGAACATGGCCTCTGCGCAACTTCGCCTGACGACGCGGGTCGAGCAGTTGACGACGCAGTTGGGCAAAACGACGCAAGATGCCAATATCCGCGAGGCCGTGCAGTCGTTGGCTGGTGTGATGCATCACTTCCGCCAGACGAGCGATGAACTCCAAGACCAGATCATGGAGATTCGCTTGGTGCCTCTCACAGACATGCTGGAAAAGGTGCAGGCCTTGTTTGCTGAGGCCACCGCAGGAGTCCTCGAGTTTGACTTACAGGCGGGTGATCTCAAGCTGGAAAAGCGTACCAGCGAAGCGCTCATCAACCCGATGGCGACGTTCATACGGTTTGTCGTAGACTATGCCGATCGGCTCTCTGGACGCCAACGTACGGATGAGCCGCGCCCGGTCCATCTGTCTGGGCAATACCGCGGAGACCGCATCGAGATTGCCATGAGTTTTGAGGGCTATGCGTTGCGCAGCGATATGATTGCGCAGATAGCCAGTGAGCATAAGCTGGTGCCCGACGACGAACTCGATGCGATGTCTGCGCAAGAGCAGATCGATCTGCTTTTCCATCCGCATTTCCCACTGTTCGAGATCGCCGACGAATACCTGAGCCATATCAAGCTCTTTGCGGTACCCCGGATCTTACAGCAGATCGGGGGCCGTGTGCAGATTGAGACGGACGAGGCTACGTATCTACGCTTCCTGTTCTACGTGCCCTACGAGATGTCGGTGCTGAATGCATTGGTCATTGGGGTAGGAGCACAGCAATTTGCTTTTCCCATTTATGCGACACAAGAACTGTTGATCGTGCAGCCCGAAGATGTATCGACGGTGTCTGGGCAGCCGGTCGTCTCCGTGCGGGGCAAGACGCTACCCGTGGTCAACTTGGCTGCCTTGCTGGATTTAGATGTCCCATGGGATTCGAGCCAGCCCTTGCCGATCATCGTTGCTAGGTTGGCAGAGCATGTGGCGGCTATTTCTGTTACGCAGTTCTACCAAAAGACACGCCTTATCCAAACGACGAGCCACTTATTCGACGACGTGGACTATATCGCTGGGGCGACAAGCCTTGATGGCGAACGTGTGCTTTTGACGCTCGACCCTGTCGACATTATGCTGAAGCACAACCTGATCGACATGACCTTGGCTGATGCACCATCGGATCTGCCAGCTGCAACCGGGGAGGATGCTGACATAGCTGAACCCGATCGCCCGGCGATCATCCGAGGTGCCCGTTCCCTAGGCACGACGCCCTCTGCTTCCGACGCTACGACTACCTGATTCTGCGCTCATGTTTGCCACTGCATTTCGTGCCGCCTGTCACCTGCTCATCGTCGAAGACAGCCGGACCCAAGCGGCTCAGCTATCCTTGATGCTACGCGAGCAAGGATTCACTGACACTACGGTCTTATACGATGCTGAAGAGGCTTTGGACTGGTTGGAAGAGAACCCGACGGATGCTATTGTCTCGGATGTGATGATGCCCGAGATGACGGGCTATGAACTCTGTGCGATGGTGAAGCAAGATCCTGACTTGAGCGCAATCCCGGTGCTGCTCCTTACAACACTGGCTTCCCTAGAAGACGTGACCCTTGGCGTGACGTGTGGTGCTGATAGCTACCTCATCAAGCCTCCCGAAGCGGGTACACTAGCTGATCGGTTGGAAGCGCTGATCCGTGCGACTCGTGTGGTTCATCAACCCGAAGTTACGGCCACAACTCCTTCTGAAAAGTCGCAGTGGCAGGGGCGGGTACTGCTGGTGGAAGACAATCTGATCAACCGCCACGTAGTGGTTGGGCACCTTCGCCAAATCGGTGTAACCGACGTTGACGTGGCTGAGAACGGTGCCATCGCCGTTGAGAAAGCTGCGGCGCATCCGTACGCGCTCATCTTCATGGACCTGCAGATGCCGGTTATGGATGGCTATATCGCGACCGAACGAATCCGCGCCCAAGAACGTGATCATCGCGCTGTGATTATTGCGCTTACCGCTGATGCCATCCCTAGTGCCCGTGCACGCTGTATGGCGTTGGGTATGGACGCGTTCAAGACAAAGCCCTTCACGCTAAAACATATGCGCGAAGTCATGGAGAAGTGGCTGCCGAAAACGGCGACGAGCACGGCCAATGCAACGCCTGAGGCAACAGACCGTTTGCCTGAAGAGGCGATGCGTGTGTTAAAAACGTTTCTGGCTAATCCAGTCGCAGTTGGAGACAAATGGGGGCGCTACATGTTTGCCGACCTGCTGACGGCCTTCACGAACGATATGCCGAGGCGTTTACAAGCCATGCAACGCGGATGGGAGCAAGGACAGGCTAGCATGGTACAGACACGTGCGGCTGGCATCAAAGAAAGCAGCGAGCTGATGGGATGGACGGCGCTAGTTCGCCAAACGGAGGCGTTGGCTACCGAAGATCCGGCGCGACAGGGCCAGGCGTTGCGGGCACTTGCTCGTCAGTACGAGATGG
>CAYYHN010000172.1:0-7971 GCA_964471245.1 uncultured Rhodothermaceae bacterium
ATTCGGTACGGCAGCAGTGTCTCGTTATCATACGAGATAATATCAGCAGGCCAAGCCTCAAGACGTGGATTTTGCCCCTGAAACCCATTGCGCTTGACCGAATGGAGGATCAGGTGCGCCTGACCATCCAATTGCCAAGTCGGTTTTATTACGAGTGGCTTGAGGAGCACTACTTCGCGTTGCTCCGTAAAACCGTTACCAATGTGCTGGGTCCTAAGGGACGGCTTTACTACGATGTCGTTATTGAAAAAGACGACGCTGAGCGTGGACATGCGGGTACGAGTATGCAGTTGCCTGCGCGGCAGCCAGCAGGCGAACCGTTGCCTGCACCACCGCCATCGTTTGGGTTTCCGCAGCAGCCTCCTTCTGTATACGAACAAGGAGGTCAGCCGCCTTACCGAGGTGTAAACCATGGCGGTCAGCGCCCGGTTAATCCTATCCCCAGAAGCACGCCGGCCTACTCGTCCTCACACAGCGGTGGCATCCCTCAGGGCGGTATGCAAACGCCAGTCGGTGGACCGGGGTTTGCGAACCCGTTTGTCATCCCTGGCATCCGAAAGGTGGATGTGCCGAGTCAGTTAAACCCAGCGTATACCTTCGAGTCCTTTATAGAAGGAGACTGCAATCGGCTTGCGCGAAGCGCCTCACTTGCTATTGCACAGCAGCCTGGCGGAACGAGCTTTAACCCCTTCTTAGTATATGGTGGTGTTGGATTGGGCAAAACCCACTTGATCCATTCCATCGGCAACTATGTCAAAGCGACGCGCAAAACGGACAGCGTACTTTACGTCTCCAGCGAGAAGTTTACCACTGATTTCGTACAGGCGATTCAGCGAAACAAAGTCAGTGAGTTTTCGATGTTCTATCGGCAGATTGACTTGCTGATCATTGACGACGTGCAGTTCTTCAGTGGTAAAGAGAAGACACAAGAGGAATTCTTCCACATCTTCAATACGCTCCACCAGTCTGGTAAGCAGATAGTGCTCTCTGCTGATCGCTCTCCGCGTGATATTGTAGGAATCGAAGAACGACTGCTCTCGCGCTTCCAGTGGGGTCTTTCCGCCGACCTCCAACTGCCTGAACTTGAAACGCGCATCGCCATCTTGCGTCGTAAAGCCGAAGATGACGGCATTGAGATTAGCAACGACATCTTGGAGTTTGTTGCGCACAACATCAAAAGTAACATCCGCGAACTTGAGGGTGCGCTGATTCGCTTGTTGGCTTACTCGACGCTGCACAAGCGTGAAATTGACTTGGTCTTGGCGAAGGAAGTGCTACGGGATCTGATTAAGGATACCCGAGTCAACCTGACCATTGAAGAGATTCAGCGGGTCGTATGCGAATACTTCAACATTCCAGAAGACCTCGTACGTGCGAAAACCCGAAAACGCGAGGTGGTGCAGGCACGCCAAGTGGCGATGTACTTCAGCAAGCAACTGACGCAGAATTCCCTCAAGACGATTGGGCTGCATTTTGGAGGGCGTGACCACTCGACGGTTATTCATGCCAACCAAACCGTTGAAAACCATATCGAAACGGACTCTAAGTTCAAGGCGACCATCGAAGCAATTGGCCGCAAAATCGAGCTGCGTAGTCGTTAAATTAGGTGTAGCAATAGCGTATTGTGGGGGCATCGGCCCCGTCGGGGTAAAGTTTGCACAGAAATGCCCGATACTCCCGGTTCAACGGCGGTAGTTGCGGATCAAGCGCGTCGTTTTATCGTTACGAACCTCTCTTGTCTTCACGTTTGCCACCCAAGGCTATGAAGTTTACCGCATCTAGCGCCGATTTATTGAAAGCGCTCACCAGTGTCGCCGGTGCCGTGCCCTCTAAGAGCACGCTTCCTATTCTCGAATGTATTCTCTTTGAGCGAGATGGCGATGCGCTGCGCATGAGCGCAACCGATCTGGAAATCTCGATAGTGAAACGCATCGGGGTCCAGTTTGAGACGAACGGAACCGATAGTAAAAAGCGAATCGCCGTACCTGCTAAGCGGTTGGTTGACACGCTACGTGCGCTACCTGATCTGCCCATCACCTTCGCTTCGGATGAACAGGCGAATGTGACCCTGCAGACCGATCAAGGCCGCTATAAGATGGTGGGCTACGACGGTGCGGATTACCCCGCTATTCCGGAATTGGCAGCAGCGGCCCGTGTCGAGACTGAGAGCCTCGTGCTGCGCCGGGCCATCCAGAAAACCAGCTTTGCTGTCAGCCGCGACGACCTGCGTCCTGCGATGATGGGCATCTACTTCAGTCTCGACGCGGAGAAAGGCCGGATTGTTGCCACCGATGGACACCGCCTTGTTCGGCTAACCATGACGTCGCTTACCAGTGCAACGCCCATCGATTTCATCGTGCCCGAGAAAGCCGTACGACTCGCCGAGCGTATGGCAACCGAGGGCTTGTGTAGCATTGCTGTCGAGAACGGCTATGTTGCTTTCGACTTCAGCGATGCCCGCGTCATCGCGCGCCTGATTGATGAGACATATCCGAACTACGAAGCTGTCATTCCGCGCGAAAATGACCGCACGCTTACGGTCAACCGCGATGCGCTCCTGGCAACTGTCAAGCGTGTAGGGCTTTACTCCTCGAGCATGACTAATCAAATCCGCTTGGATCTACAGGCCGAGCGCGTTAAAGTATCAGCGGAAGACATCGAGCGTTCCAGCGAAGCCCACGAGACCGTCCTTTGCGAATACAACGGCCCCGATATGATGATAGGGTTCAACTCGATCTATCTGAACGAGGTCTTGGGCAATATCGATTCAGACGACGTGGCGATGACGTTCAGCACGCCTAACCGCGCTGGCGTCGTTACACCGCAGGATCAGGCCAGCGATGAGGAGATGCTCATGCTGATCATGCCGGTGATGCTCAATACATATGCCTAAGGGGCTTGTAAGGGCATCTACAGAAATGGCAAAAAGGCCGCATCAAATACTTGACGCGGCCTTTTTGCATAACATATAGCCTTGTATAGGCTCAGTCCAAACTCGATAAAGCGGCACGAAGGGTGCGAGCCTCTTCTTGGTAGGGCGAAGGGGTTGCGGCTGCGCTATCAAGGGCAGTACGTGCGGCTGTGATGTCGTCTTGAAGCAAGTTGACACGGCCAAGGTACAGCCAAGCCTTGCTGCGGAGTGCGTTGTCATCGCTGCGGTTGGCTGCTTGATAGAATGCCTTGGCAGCCGTGACAAGGCCATTGGCATCGTATGAGGCAAACAGCCCAAAGAAGCTACTGTAGCTGTCATCAAGGCTGTTCAAGCCTCTATTAAATTCGTCTGCTGGGCTTGCCTCAAGGTTGCGGAATGTACGCTCGCGATCGTCAGTGAGTTGGTCGGGGTGGATGTTGGCCAAGCGCTGGAGTGGCGGCTCACTCATGTAGCTTAGCCCAAGAGTAGCGATTATGGCTGTTGCGAGCCCCAATCCCAAACGTAGCCCAACAGCACGTAGCTTGACCCAGTGTGCAACGGCCTTGCGCGAGCGTTGTTTGGTGATAGGTACGTCGTGTGCTTCTCCCGGCAAAGCAAGCTTGTAACCGCTGAGTTGCTCGAAATGGGCAAGCGGATCAAAATCTTGCAGACGGATCAGCTTAGCTTCAATTTCCGCGAGTTGGTGTATTGCCTCAGGGTTTGCATTAATTTTGCGTCGCGCGTGGTCAAGGAATTGCTGTATGTGAATTGGACGGTGAGGATCGGGGATGTGCACAAGCGTTGCTACAAAGGCGATGACGCCTGTACTCAGGGGCACATCGTTAGTAGCAAGTAGTTCGGGTGCACCGGCAAGCAGTGCAGCCTCCTCTGCTTCGGCAGCAAGGGATGGGTCCTTCTCAGCTAGTATCGCAAGCGCCAACCGGATATCAGCGGTCAGAAAACTTGGATGTTCATTGCTAGAATCTAATGTACTCATGCTGAAGGTTACATAGTCGTGTTTATGCGACTAGGACTGGTGAAATGCAACCCTAGAACAACGTAGCGAGCGGTTCTATGGAGAGGGGCATACACAAGTAGATAGAGGAGGCGATATAACCTGTGTGACACCTCGGACGGAATGAAGCCCCATATATAACAACGTTCACGCAAAGTTTATGTAGAATGGTTGCCTCTGGGCTGTCAAGATCCAGAGTCTGGCTGAAGTTGGTCAAAGAACCTCTGTAGGGTGGGGTCGAGGCTTAGCTTCTTTTTTGCCCGACTAAGGTTGACACGGATTCTTGGTAGCTCAAGACCAAGAACCTCCGCAATTTCGTGTGCATCGAGGCGGTTGAGGTAGTAAAGACGAGCTGAATCGCGTAGGGAATGGGAGAGATTCTCGATTGCCGTCTCAAGAGCCGCGCGGAGGGCATCAGAAGCAATGGGTTCAATGGGGAGGTCGCTGTTGTGAATGCTCATCCACTCTTCGTCGAACGAGACAAAAGGGCGAGCAGAACGTGTAAAATTGATAAATGTGCGGTAGCAGACGGCACGTACCCAATGTGCATACTTGGATGCATCGCGTATGCCTTTAGAGCGATCTTGCACTTTTCTGAAGGTCTTGCTGATTGCTTCGTCAAGGCGACTGGGCATCTCGACACGACTGCTTGCAAACTTGTAGGCAAAGTAACGATAGATGTATGTATAGACCCACAGATCCAAATCACGTTTAGTGTTTGGGTCGTTGGTTTGTTGCCATTTGGCAAACAACTCGCCAACGCTCACGGAGTCATCAAGTGAGCACGGCAGTTGGTCTAGCAATTGTTTGAGGGTTTTCCTATAACTCTCGTGCATGTAGTCTAGAGTGGGTGACTCTTGGGGTAGGCTTGAGGCTTAGGTAAGGGCAGGCTTATAGAGTCAGGGCCGTTATAGTTTCTGGACTAACTAGTATAAAAGCAAGTATGGCCTCTGGATAGGGGAATTTTCTCTTCAGGCATTCTCTTAGGGGTTGTGGGTTATGCACAACTCTCTAGTGTACTACTAATCATTGCAAGGCAAGGCAGTGGTAGGAGCCACTGCACTCTACTATGTCATGCGCCCATCGAATTTTTACTCAAGGTATTAGGGATGCCTTGAGTACACAGTAATGCCGAATTGTTCTGCATCAAAAGTAAGCGAGGTTTCCTTCGCGGCTCTTCTGTAATGTTGCGGGAACGTGCTTCAGGCGCCTTCGGTCATGTGCTTAGGTGCGAGTTGGGTTTCTCATCTGACGTAATCTTACTCCGATGCGCTCAAATTGTATTGAAATGCCCTATTCGCGCACAGAGCTTTCACATTTCGGGGCATTGACAAGGGCCAATGCCGCACCGTATCTTCCTTAGCTCTGGTAAAACGTCACTACTCGCTGGCGCTTCCTCGCCGCTTGACGATCCGGTCGTTCCGCGTCCGGATATTTTTATGGGGTGAAGTACACTCCATTTGCCGGAAGCGCCGCACATCCTTGAATGGGTGAAGACCATGGATGCCAATAGCTTCAAAACCTACAGTGCCAAACCCGGCGATATCGAGCGGGAATGGTACGTCATCGACGCCGAGAACATGGTGGTAGGCCGCCTTGCCTCGCGCGTTGCCTCGATCCTGCGTGGCAAGCACAAGCCGATGTTTACGCCGCATATGGATACGGGCGATTATGTCGTCGTGATTAACGCCGAAAAGGTGCGGTTCACGGGGGCCAAAGAGACGGACAAGAAATACTACCGTCACTCGAACTACCCTGGTGGCCTCAAAGAGCGCACACCCAAAGAGGTTCGTCAGCGCAAGCCTACGTTCCTTGTTTCGAACGCCGTAAAGGGGATGCTGCCCAAAGGCCCACTCGGTCGTCAGATGCTGACGAAGCTGAAAGTGTACGCTGGTAGCGAGCATCCGCATGAGGCGCAGAAGCCAAAAGCGCTCGAACTATAACTACGTTTTTCATCATTGACTGCACAGACACATGGCAGCAACGCAAATCAACGCTGTAGGTCGCCGCAAGACCTCCGTCGCACGCGTCTACTTGCGCCCTGGTACGGGTAAGGTCGTCGTCAACAAGCGCGAACTTGAGCAGTATTTCCCGCTCGAAATTCGCCGGATCGCAGTGATGTCGCCGTTCAAGGTGACGAACACGGAGGGGCAGTTTGACCTCGTCGTGAACGCACGCGGTGGCGGATTGAGTGGGCAGGCGGAAGCCGTTCGCTTGGGTATTGCACGCGCGCTCGTCCAGTACAACGAGGAACTGCGCAAGCCCCTACGTGACGCCGGATTCCTGACCCGCGACCCGCGTATGGTCGAGCGTAAGAAGTACGGCCAGCCGAAGGCACGCAAACGCTTCCAGTTCTCGAAGCGCTAAACGTGGATGTGGCACGCTGGCGCATTGCGTTGGCGTGGCGACACCAACAGCACCATCACACATACAGCCGGATGCCCTGTGGGGTGACCCGTGCACGCAGCATGTGGTTGCATAGGGCAGGTGAACGCTGTAGCGGATTCAACCCGAACAACATATCCCTACTATGGAAACAGTAAAGCAGGACGCCAATCGCGCGTCCATCGAGCAGCTTCTGAAGGCTGGCACACACTTCGGTCACTTGACCAGCCGGTGGGATCCCCGCATGCGGGACTTCATCTTCATGGAGCGCAACGGTATCCACATTATCGACCTGACGCAGACGCAGACCCTGCTCGATCGGGCCGCTGCGGCGGCAGCCCGGTTCAGCCGTCAGGGCAAACGGATCCTCTTCGTCGGGACCAAGAAGCAGGCCCGCGAAATCATCCGCAAGCATGCTGAATCCAGCAAATCGCCCTACGTGGTTGAGCGTTGGCTGGGGGGCATGATGACCAACTTCCAAACGATCCGCCAGAGCATTCGTCGGATGGAAGACTTGGCCAAGATGGAAGAAGATGGGACCATCGAGCAACTCAAAAAGAAGGAGCGCCTCATGCGTTCGCGTGAGCGCGAGAAGCTTGACAAGACGCTCGGCGGTATCGCCGATTTGGCGCGTTTGCCCGGTGCCCTCTTCATCGTCGACATCAACCGCGAGCACATTGCGGTGAAAGAGGCGAAGAAGCTCGGTATCCCGATCATCGCGATTGTCGACACGAACTGCGACCCGAACAAGGTTGACTTCCCGATCCCAGCCAACGACGATGCCATCAAGTCGATCGACCTGATCACGTCGGTAATTGCTGCGGCGATTGAGGAAGGCGGCAAGGAGCGCAAGGCAAACGACGCTTCCAAAAAAGCAGCGCAGCAGCGCAAGGCCGAAGAGGCCAAAAAAGCAGACGAGAACTAATCACTTTTGATAGATCAACAAGCATCATGGCTATTTCAGCAAAAGATGTGAAGCGGCTCCGCGACCAGACGGGCGTGGGGATGATGGACTGCAAGAAAGCCCTTCAGGAGGCCGACGGCGACTTCGACAAAGCTGTTGACCTGCTCCGCAAGAAAGGACAGAAAGTGGCCGCTAAGCGCGCCGACCGCGACGCTAAGGAAGGCCTCATCGTCACCGTTTCGGCAGAAGACAACACGACGGCTGTCTTGGCTGAAGTCAACTGCGAAACGGACTTCGTGGCACGTAACGAAGACTTCCAAGTCTTTGCCGCCGAAGTGGCTGCGCTGATTTTGAGCGAGCGCCCTGCTGATCGCGATGCCCTCATGGCTCTCGATTTCAAGGGTCAGTCGATGGCACAAGCTGTCACTGAAATGACGGGTAAGATCGGTGAGAAGATCGACGTACGTCGCTTCGCTTTAGTGAGCAACGACGCTGGTCAAGTTGTATCGTACATCCACCCCGGCGCTCGTCTTGGCGTACTCGTCACGGCCAACGGCAATGGCAACGTGCAGGATGCGGGCCGTGATGTCGCCATGCAAGTAGCCGCCCTCGATCCGGTTGCCACGACGGTCGACGAAGTACCTGCCGACCTGAAAGAGAAGGAAATGGAGATTGCTCGTGAGGCTGCCCGCAATGACGGCAAGCCCGAGAAGATCCTCGACCGCATCGCCGAAGGTAAGCTGAAGCGTTACTACA
>CAYYHN010000173.1:0-7893 GCA_964471245.1 uncultured Rhodothermaceae bacterium
CTCGGCTTCCTCGCGGTCGGCAACGACTTCGACCTCATCGAGGCCGACCGCTGCAGGCGTCAGGTTGACATCGAGCGCACGGTCTTCCGTGAGGCGTAGGGCAAAGGTCTGCGACTGGTACCCAAGGTACGAGATGCGCAGCACGATGCTGTCGGCAGGGAGCGTCAGGCTGTAGAAGCCGTATTCGTTGCTGATGGTGCCGCGCTGCAGCACAGGCGCGTACACGTTGGCGCCGATGAGCGTTTCCCCGCTGCTGGCATCGCGCACAAACCCACTCAGCGTCACCCGCTCCTGTGCGCGCGCCTCAAATGTGCACGCCAACACGCACAGCACCACCAGAAAACTCGAACGCATAGCCATGGCACACGGTGAAAAGTGAGGTCATCTCACCCGTGTGACCCGCAACAAGCGCCATCCCCGTAAGCGCACAGCGCAAAATGTGGTGACCGCGCTTAGTGCAAAGATGCTCCCCTCCTTAGACAAGGAGGGGCTGGGGGTGGTTGGATTATGCTACATGCCTTGCCCTGTTCTACCACCCCTGACCCCTCCTTGTCTAGGAGGGGAACTCGAATGCGTGCCTTGAGATGTTTTTAGGGCACCTCATTTTAACCGCGACACGCGCTTAATTGCTGCGCTACTGTTCTAGTATTCGCAGGTCCGGATGAGGTCACCTTTGAACCCGGTAAGGCAAGCCACAACGCTGAAGGGAAACCGAGCAAGACGCGGTTCGCATACAGCGATGGGCTCAATCTCCTTGGATGAGGTTTGTCTCTGCCTTCCTAAGTTTCTTGGACCTGCCCAATCACTCATAGCCGTACTGCTGCTTCCAGTATCGATCATAATTCAAGTGACGCAAATAATCGATATGAGCTCGCTCACAATCGTGGGCCTCAAGCACAGCATCAATCGCCTTTCTCAGTAGTGGTTCAATAGGCGCTTGTGTTTCCACCAAGCGACGGAGGATGGCTTCGAAGACATGGAACATTTCCCCGGCGTAGGAAACACGTCTCTCGTAGAGCCTAACCCAGTCAGCCATATTCAGAGCGGGTTTGGCGGCATAACAAAACGCATCTACGGTTTCATCCTGTCGTTTGTACTTCTCTCGTGCTTTCGCACGCGCTTCGGCTCTGATCTTTCGCTCGGCTTTCTTCAATTGAGGAGTGTAGATGGTTGCTAGGGCCCCCAGTAATCAAACTTGAATATTGTGCCCTCTGGTACATTAAATTCGATTTTGCCACACGCTTCAATTACGTGTAATCCAGGTTCAATCTTGGTTAGCTCACCCAGCGCATGATCCCATACTTTTCCATCCAACTTGATCGGATAACAGTATTCCCCATTATCCTCGACAACAGTGAAATAGGTGTTTCCGTCATCAGAAATCGAAACGTCCCCGCGCAAATAAGCATCACCTTCACATGAGGCTAGAAACGGAAACAGCAGAACTAATGAAATGCTTCTCATTTACAGTAGTCAATAATGCCTTAGCCTAGCGGCCAACCACGAATTCGACAACGAAGTCGCTGCCATCACAAAAGGCAAGCCGAGCCAGTTTTCAATCGTAGCATCGAGGTGATATAAACCCGCTAGTTTCCGTGCGTGAGTGTGTATTGGTTCATAATGGCTAGCATTACCTCTACCTTGTCAACCAGATTAGGTGGAACAAGCAAGCGTAGAATAACAACGTCTGTACCTTGATCTTGCCCAATTCTGAACTCTACACGATACTTGCCAACAAACTCATACTCGTACCAACGTTCTGGGATGGCATCCGTATCTGAATCGGCCACGCCCAATTGAATAGCATCTAATTCGTCGACGGAAAGTTCGTATTCAGCTAGCAAGGCAAGAGTCTCTAGAAATGCCTTGAGGTTTTGATACCAGATCCAGTTTGCTAACTCTTCCACGGCTAGGCGCATAACGACTGGGAATTTACTGGCCGCACCACGACGGCTCTCAAAGCAAGCTACGGAGACGCCGACGTTGAGGCAAGCGAAACCGGGGAAGGTGCGGTCCCAGTGCGGCGACGGGCTATGCCGCGTTCCCTTTCTCAATCTCCAACTCCCATGCTACAAATTGCTCTGCTGCCTCTTGACTCCAGTGGGTCTTACTCTCACGCTCGATCATCGCAATCACACTTCGCTTGTATGTCGGCTTAACCCGCCAGTTTGTTAGATACTTTGCGTTGATCACCAGACAAATCATCCGCCGCGAACCTCGATGCAAGCCAAGTACCTTGAATTGACGCAATGCGGGGTCCCAGCTTGGAGGCAACACATAGACTTTCGTTCCGGGTGTAAAGTGTCTGTGCCCCCGTAGTTCGTCTTGGCTACCTGGTCCATAGGGAGTCGTCTCACGAACGTTCGCGATCACGCACCAGACGGGCTCGCTTGATTTTTGCGCATCGGTGGGCGTTTTTTCTTGTTCTTCAGTTATGATGCGACTACTCATTATCGAACCAGTACGGCATAACTATTAATTATACAGCAGTGTACGCGACAACGTCGCAAAACAAAAGATCTCTAATCCCTGTATTTGAAATACTTGTACCAATTGTTTGGATGTAAACGCGTGCACTGCCGCTTTACACGCACATGCGCGTAGTATACTGCACAATAGTA
Organism: uncultured Rhodothermaceae bacterium; assembly: GCA_964471245.1. Classification (GTDB taxonomy): domain Bacteria; phylum Bacteroidota; class Rhodothermia; order Rhodothermales; family CAYYHN01; genus CAYYHN01. The sequence continues at coordinate 2,622 of CAYYHN010000173.1, forward strand.
TAGGTGCTTCCCGGAAGAAATACGGCACGGCTCATCGCTGAATCCGTAGCGAGAACGAGGGCATGAAGGGCACGGCGTAGCGGGGTACGGTGACGTGTTGGTTGGTGCTTTCGTTGAAGTCGAGGCTCCAATCCGTTACGTTGTTGCGGCCGGTGGCGTTGATGGCGGATAGGCGCGCTTGGATGTTGGTTGCGCCCAAGGTGCGGGTGTAGGCGAGGCCAAGGTCGGCTTGCAGGAAGGCTGGCAGACGGTGCGCAGTCGGGTCGGTCAGGTCGTAAGGGGTCGCCTCCTGATCGCGTAGGAAGTCGTAATAGCCCTGCCGGAATCCCCAACGGCGTCCCCAGATGCCTTGCCCGCGTACGGACAGGGTCCAGTGGCGACGAAGCTGGACATCGAGCGTGGCATGGAGGCGGTGCGGTGCATCCCACGGTGCCGGAAGCATGGCATCGTCGAAGCGGCCTTGGATGCGCCGTTCGGCACGGCCCAGCGTGTAATGCAGGTCGAACGTGTGCTTGGTATTGGTCCAGCCTAGGCGCGTGGTCAGGCCGTATGCACGTCCGTTTGCATCTGCCAAGGCATCCGCAGCATTCACCGCTGTATGGTCGAGGACGAGAAGATGAGGCTGGTGCTTGTAGTAGGCTTCGGCCCCGAACTGCCACGTCCCACCGAGGCGGTAGAGGGCACCGACCGTGGCATGGTACGCCTCGGGCGGACGCTGATTCGTGCCCAGCGGCAACCAAAATCGCACGCGGGGCAGCAGCGCCGTCACGTTGTAGGTTGCGACATCAAACGCATGCAGGAACTGGCGGTAGCGCCCGGCAGCCGCCGTGAACGCCCATGTCCCGTGGTTGCCAGCAGGCCGGTCGTACTGAAACGCGAGGCGGGGCTCGGCATAGGCGGCTTGGCTCCCGGGCAACCACGTCAGGCGCGTGCCAAGCGTCAGGGTGGCGTGGTGACTGATCGCCCAGCGGTTTTCGAGGAACGTTGCGACGCGCCACGTGTGCGGCTCCAGGTCCTCGGTTTCGGTTAAGGCTTCAGGCTGCGGGTTAAGCGCAAGGCGAATCCCGCTGTCGGTGTGCGTCACCGTGACCTCGCCGGTCATATGATGCTGCCGCGCCGCTGCCCAGTCGCCCCCAAACCGCACACCCGTCTCCTCCATGACATTAAACTCCTCGGTCGCCAGCGGAATGTCGATGTCATCAGGCTCGTCCTCGCCGACCTCATCCGGCTCTTCCTCGTCGAACACAATCATATCCGTTGGAAGCAAGGGATGCTCCAGTTGGTAGGAGGCCCGCCAGCCGCTCGCATGCAGGAACAAGCGTCGGTTTTGGACCCATTCGTACCGTGCATGCAGGGCGTTGTTTTGCCAACTGTAGGCAGCTTCGAAGAGGTCCTCCTCTTCTGGATCCAGCAGATTCTCATCAAGGCCAAAGCGGTTCATCCCCCGATACCACCCGAGCTTCAGGCTGCGCAAGCCCTCATCCTGCACATGCAAAGCTAGGTGGACATCGCGCACGCCCATGTCGATGAAACCGAGTGCCTCGGACGGGCTGATGCTAGGCTCCTCCGTCTCGTCGGCCAAGGCATCCGCGAGGAAGGCGTCCGGGACGGCCCAGCGGCGGAAGAGGTTGTTGATGCGACCCGGGGCGTGGATATCCCAAAATCCTTGTCGCCCGGCAACCATCCACGTGGTCCGCAGGCCCTTCGGCAGGCGCGCCCGCCCATTCCAACGGCCATTGACGCTCAAGGGGTCTACTTGCAGCGCCACAGCCGGACCCGACTCGGGTGCAAGCCGCTGCGCAATGTCGATGACGCCCGAAAGGCCACTGCCGTACGCTGCGCCGAAGCCCGCTTTGCGAACGGTTACGTGCCCCACCGCAAACGGGCTGAAGGGCCCGACAAAGCCGCCATTGGACACCGGCACAAACACCGGCACCCCATCCAGCCGGAAGAGTTGCTCGCTGATGTCACCGCCCTGCACGTGGACATCCGAAAGGCCTGCACCCAATGCCACACCAGCCACCGTACCCAAGTTTTGGACGACATCTGCCGCGCCGAGCCCGGTCGGTGTGAGTTGCCTCGAAGGCACCTGCTGCTCGGCCAGCAATGTCTCGGACGGGAGACGTGCCGCCATGCCGCTGATCACGATGGGATCAGACGATAACACGCGAGGCTGCAACGCGAGGTCAAGACGCAGCGGCGTGCCCGGCTCTACATACACCGTATCGACCTGTGGGTGGTAGGCGAGGTGCGTAATCAGCAAGGGCTGCGGCCCAGGCTCCAAGTCGGTAAGGGCAAACCGTCCATCGCGGTTGGTGGCCGTACCCGTCTGTGCGCTGGCGAGCAGGATACTCACGTCAGCGAGCGGTTCGCCGGTCTGGGCATCGCGCACCAAGCCAGCCAAGCCGCCGGTCGCGGCTTCGGTGCGTGGGTCGGCAATCAAAACGTAGGTGCCCGACGAGAGGCGAACGAAGTCGAAGCCTGTGCCGTCGAGCACGCAGGCCAACAAGCGCTCTGTCGTCAAGCGCTCGGCTTTGCAGAAGGTCGTTTCGCCAGCCACGTGCGCAGGCTCGTAGATCAGGCTGATGCTGGTCTCATCGATGAGGCGTTCCAAAGCTTCACCAAGTGGCACGCCAATGAAGGCAAAGGAATGCCGCACCTCAGGTTGCGTCTGGGCCAATACAGATCCAGCGGTGCCCGCCCAAAGGGCAAGCACCGCGACGAAGTGTAGGTAGCTTGGTCGACAGCTACACAGCCGCATAGTGGCGTTTGGTTAGTTTTAGGCCACTAAGGCACTAAGACGCAAAGTAAGTAGAACACGATGTGTATCGTTTGTGCTATCGCAGCGCTTGCACGCGTTGCATGCACCCAATAAGGTGACGTTGAAAAAGCACTGTGGTACGGGTCCCGAAGAGGGAGATCGTATGCTAAACTATCCAACCCAAAACGTGTCATCTTGAGCGGAGTCCGAAGGACGTAGTCGAAAGATCTGGCTAACATATCAGCGTCTATCGGCTTGTGAGCCGTTTTGCCAGACACAGATTCTTCGACTCGCGCTGCTCGCTCAGAATGACACGTCGGGTAGGTTCATGAATATTCCTGTGCGTTTTTAACATGCGATCGCCTTGGGGTACGGACTGCCACATGAAAAACTTTGTGACTTAGTGCCTTGGTGGCCCCATCATTTGCTATCGCTAAGCGCAAAGCCCTCTGGTGTGGGTTGGTAGTGCAGACTGAGCGCTGTTGCAAGGTCGCGGAGGGCCGCCTCGGCGTCGGTGGGCTGACGGAGGACGAAGGTCAAGGCGCGCTCGCGTACGGACGTGGGCGCCTCAATCCTCACCGCAAAGCGGCGGGCCATCTCGTCGAGCATCGCACCGACGGGCATGTCTTTGAAGACCAGGTCGCCGCGCCGCCATGCGAGGGCGTCGTCAAGAGGCTGCACTTGGGCTTCGGGGAGGATGGCAACCTGTCCATACGTGGATGCGACACGGTACGTCTCGCCGGGTGCCATCGTGATGACGGCTTCAGGCATCGTGTGAGCAGCCAGCGCAACTTGGCCCTCTTCGAGCGCCACGGTTGTGCCTCGGTCGACACGGGCGCGCACGTTGAACTGCGTCCCGAGCACACGGACCTCGGCGTTGAAGGTCTCGACGACAAACGGCTTGGCATCGGACACCACTGCGAAGAATGCCTCGCCGGATAGCTGGACGTGGCGCGCGCCGAACACCCGCTGCGCGTATTGGATGCGGGTGCCGCTGTTGAGTTCGACCGTCGAGCCATCAGGGAGTGTGGCGGCCAGTGTCTCGCCGAGCGGCGCTTGGAACGTCGCCGTCGTACGCCAATTCAGGCCAACAGCAAGCAGCACAACCGTAGCCGCGACGGCCATCCAAACGGCACGTCCCATACGGCGGCGCTGCGGACGCGCAACCGTCCGGTCGGTCAGGCGCTTGTGTGCCGGACGTGGCGCTTGTGCGGCCTGCTGAAAGCGTTGGAATGCAGCTTCGGTGGCATCGGGCGTAGGCGAGGCCACGGGATCCCTGGGGCCTGCGAGGTCCCAGACGCGGCGCAGCGCTGCCGCCTCGTCTTCATCGACCTGGCGTAGGAGCGCGTCAAGGTCGGCACGGGGTTGATTGGGGTTGGTAGCGTTCACGGCGATAGGTCCTTGTTTTCTAGTTGGTCCAGCCGCAGGCGCAGTTCGCGCAGCGCTAGGAGAATATGCGTTTCGACGGTACGTTCGGACACGCCCATGATGCGTGCGATTTCTTTGTACGAAAGGTTATGGTAGCGGCTCAGCGTAAAGGCTTCGGCACGGCGCGGTGGCAAATCGTTGATCCATCGGCGCACATGCCGCTGCAAATCGTCGGCGGCGAGTTGGGCCGCGCTAGAAGCCACAGCTTGCGTCGTGTCGGCGGCGTCGGCTACGTCGACATCTGGCGCGGCCCATTTGGCACGGCGGTGCACCTTCAATGCACGGTTGCGCACCATCGTGTAGAGCAATGCCTGCACCGAGGTCGTTGCTTCTAACGTAGTTCGCCGCTCCCAGAGTTTCATGAACACATCTTGCAGCACATCGGCGGCGAGCGAGGCTTCGCCTGTAATGCGCTGGGCGTACCGGGCCAACGGCGCATGGTAGTGCCGGAAGAGGCGAGCAAACTGGGCGGGCTCGCGCCACTGGGTTGGAGGCGTCTCGGAAGGGGCCACAGGTAGGGCAGGCATGTGAACAAGAGGAGCCAAAATACAAAGGCAAAGGTTGGGCATTCGACTACATGTACACGCTTCAGACCCCTAGCAGCAGCATCCCCCGTAAAGCGTCCTCATTTTTATGTGGAGTATAACAAAAATCGAATGGGTTGATCGTACCGGTTGGATTGGGCAGAACGCGCGCATCGAGACCCCGTGGCCACAGCCAATGGCTAGCAGCAGCGGTGTGCTGCAACCGCGTTTCGACTACCGTCAACCGTTTCAAGCGCTGCTATACCACACAACTTGCGCCGAAGTAAACACAGAGAAGGCAACATGTCCGTGTAGGCATACTTGCATAGATTTAAGGCTCCGTCAAGTCCCAACAAGGACGTTTAAGATCTGGAACATTTGGTCGAACAAATGATTGGAGTGTCGTCTGTGCCTAATTCGCCCTTTCCACCAGCGTACGTTGGCTCGTTTTCATGAAGTATCGTCTGACCTGTCCGCTTAACTCAGCCTCGGTGCGCTTGCGTTGCGGACGCAAGCGGTGGCTGTCGTTATGCGTGCCGCTCGAACGCCCGGCCTGCTA
>CAYYHN010000174.1:0-7891 GCA_964471245.1 uncultured Rhodothermaceae bacterium
CTTGCTGACAACCATGCACCATGCACAGATGGCCGTCACACGGATGAATGCGCTGCAGTCCGCGCGCCTCGGTCTCAACTCGATGGAGCACTGGTACGGCCTGCCGGAGGCGCTCTTTACCGACCGGACGGTCCAAGATTACCCGCTCAACTACAACTACCTCAACGAGCAACACCGCTTTGGTGAAGCGGGCCGCCTCTGGAAGCAAGCTGCACCGCCATTCAGCGACCATTGGAACGCTGTCATGGACGAACTGATCGCGATGGACTTCACGCTCGTGCCTACCTTCAACATCTACGAAGCCAGCCGCGACCTGATGCGCGCGATGCGCGCCGAGTACCACGACGAATACACGTTGCCGTCGCTCTGGGAGTTCTACCGGCCCAACCGCCGGGCGCACGGCTCCTACTGGTTCTATTGGGGCACGGAGGAAGAAGTCGCGTGGCGTGAGAATTATCGCCTGTGGATGACCTTCATCAATGAGTACAAAAACCGAGGCGGCCGGGTAGGGGCTGGCAGTGATTCCGGTTTCATTTACCAACTCTATGGCTTTGGCTTCATCCGGGAACTCGAACTGCTGCGCGAGGCCGGATTCCACCCACTTGAAGTGCTCTGGTCGGCTACACTAAAAGGAGCCGAGGCCATCGGCGTCGACAGCCAAGTCGGCAGTATCCAAGTTGGCAAACTCGCGGACCTTATCGTTGTCGAAGAAAACCCGCTACAGAACTTGAAAGTGCTCTATGGCACGGGCGCGCTCAAGCTAAACGATGAGACAGGCGCTGTAGAGCGGGTCGGCGGCGTGCGGTACACTATCAAAGACGGCATCATCTATGATGCGCCTGCGCTCCTTGCTGACGTGCGCGCTATGGTAGCCGCAGCAAAGCAAGAAGCTGGCACCCCCGGAGGTGTCATGCAGGTAGAAACGGGACGCAAATAAAATCTTTTTGTGAATAAATTGTGAACACGCTGTAGCTTGGTGTTATATTTTTCCTTCTAAGTGGTCTGGAAACCCCTACGTATCGAACAGTTTCTACTGTCCGAATTTCTTGATTGACCCATTCGAAGGACCATCATGCGCTGCCTCGCAATAGCCTTCTTCTGTTGTCTAGCCTTACCTGAAGCCTATGCCCAGCCTGTCGCCGACACGTTATTCACTTGGCAAGGGTATGGTCGTTCTTCTACCTGTCAGGTACGCATCTTTGCGGTGCCGACCAATGATGATCGACCACACACTATTGTGATTCGTGAGGTTGCCGAAAACAAAGGCCACTCTACCCTCGAAGATGCTGCATTTCTTGTGGAACAAGTTGGTCGGCAGTTTGGGATCGACCCTACGGAGGCGACCTTCATCTTTCACTGGGGCTCTTTTTCGTATGAAGATGCCCGTCCAAACCGCCGGAAACAGCTGTTCATGCGCGCCACATTTCGTCGCACAAAGACGCAGCGACTTGGCAGCCCCTCGTGGCGTGTACTGACTCGTGCCGAGGTGGACGATTACACCGATCGTCAATTCGATTGAGCGCCGAGGGGTTCAGGAAAATCCCCAAGGGTCAATAGAGAGCTTCCCTCTTGGCAAGATGGTGAGCCTTGATCGATCTTGATAGCAACCTAACCGCCGCGACGGAATCGTTAGTGGAAGATCCCTTAGTGTCCGGCGCATTTTAGGAAACAGACCGGCCTTGAGTGGAACAGTGCTGTAGTATGAGGCGCTTTTGTGTTCCCTACGGGTACGGCTCTAAGCACCGACGTGCAGGTTGGTGCGAAGTGCAGGCTAGAGGAGTCATAAATGACTCGCAGTGCTAGCTACCGCTTCACCGATATAATCTTGCACAGTACGAGGCGCTCCGTAGGCCCTGGTACGTGTGTAAGCAGAAGGCTTTGAGGCCTCCATGCTCGATGAACATGCCCGGTGCCGTGCAGGACACCGGGCATGTTTTCTTTTGCAGCTATCCACTTAGTCTAGCGGACAAGCATCGCCGAACGGGTGGCTTGGAAGGTCTCGCCTTGCACCTCGTAGAAGTACAGCCCAGCACTCCAATTGCTACCGTCTAACTCGAACCCGTAGGTGCGTTCACCCTCCAAAAAGCCATCATGTAGCACATCGATGGTCCGACCCAAAGCATCGAAGACAGCCACGCGCACGTGTTGCCCCTCGTCTACAGCCAATGTGAACTGGGCGCGCTGGACAAACGGGTTGGGATACGGCCAGCCAAGTACAAAGGAACCCGGCACATCAACGACGACCTCGATGGTTGGACTGAAGTCGACCGCGCCATCAAAATCAACTTGACGTAGACGAAAACGATGCAGCCCCGGCGCTAGATTAGGCAGTTCGAAGCTATACTGCTGCGGCAGGAACGTGGTCCCGGCTCCATCAATGAAGCCAACAGCACCCCAGGGAGTGTTTAGCTTATCGCCAAGCTCGGTCTGATGCTGCACCTCGTAGCCTGCGTTGTTCTCCTCGGTAGCGGTCTGCCACGTAAGGCGCACCACATCTCCACGCAACTGGGCCTCAAAGCTAACCAACTCGACGGGTAGTGGATTGGTGATGGTGCGGTTTTCTGTCGTAGCTGGGTTGTAGTTAATAGCTTGCGACCCGGTGATGGTGATTATGCCTGTGCCATCGTCGGAGCCAGCGGCCCCTTGAGCATCAACAACCAGTGCATCGGTCCCGCCACCGCCGTCTACGGACTGCGGGACGTTGAGCCCGATGGTTTGGATGGAATCATTGTTATCGCCGCCCAGCAGCGTTGGCCCTGTCGTTGCTGAAGCCGTACGAATGTCCGGCGCTTGACTCAACACGGCCAAGAGACTTAGTGTGTCATCACCAAGTCCGCCGTCGAGGCTATCTAACCCCGAGGCATCGCCACCGACTGCGCTGAGGAAGTCGTTGCCAGCACCGCCAAGCAAGGTGTCATTGCCTGTGTCGCCACGGAGAATATCGTCGCCAGGCGTGCCGATGATCGTGTCGTCGCCTGCACTGCCATCGAGGGTGACATTGCCACCAGTAAACAGCGAAGCATCCAAATTATTGTTGCCGCTCCCACCTATTATGTAGGCGCCTTCAATGCCAAGAAGCATATTAGTTGCCCCGCTACCACGGGATAGGCTGGAGCCGCTGAGGATGAAGTTGTCGTCGGCGGTTTCTGAAACTATGTCGTCAGGTCCAGCCCCACCGTCAAGCGTGTTGTCCGTGCCGGGACCACCCGAGAGCGTGTCACGGCCTCCCAGCCCAAGTAGGCTGTCGGTGCCGCCAGCGCCGTAGAGGCTGTCATTGCTCGGCGTACCCAGCAGCGTATCTCTCCCGTCCCCCCCATTGAGTGTGACGGGGCCTTGCGTAAATCCAGAGGCATCCAGCAGATTGTCACCTGAACCACCTTGCAAAAACACTTGCGTAAAACCCGACAGGGTATCATCGCCTGCACCTGAAAGAAGCGTGTCCGTTAGGTTGAGATTACCATTGGTGACGGAAGCAAAAAGTTTATTGGTACCGGTGCCGCCTAGTAATGAATCGTTGCCGGGACTACCAGAAAGGGTGTCGTTACCAGCCCCACCGTCCAGTGTGCTGCTTTTTTCGCCAGAGAATATATCATCGTTGCCACCTTGGCCTAGGATGCTATCACCCGTATTGCCTGGGAAACTGCCGCCCAAAACATCGTTACCTTCGCCACCTAGTAGTGTGATGTTTCCTGGAAACCCGGATGCGAAGAACTGATCGTCGAGAGGAGATCCCGTGATGTGGGCCTGCTGAATAGTGCCCGGTACGAACGAGTCAAACTCGCTTCCGTTGGAAATTCCAGCAGAGGTACCAAAGTCAAAAATGCTACTGGTTACTGGCCCCGTGGGGCTTCCTGTAAGTTGGCTATTGACTTGGTTCGTACCTGTACCGCCATCAAGTGAATCGTTACTCCCGTCACTCGTACCGAGGAGCGTATCACGCCCGCCGAAAAGGGTGTCGTTCCCACCATTACCAAAGAGCGTGTCTGGTCCAAGACCACCATCAAGGGAGTCATCGTTGTCGCCACCCATGAGGGAGTCATTGCCAATCCCACCGATTAAGGTGTCGCGACCGGCATCTCCAAAGAGCGTGTCGTTATTATCACCACCGAAGAGGGAATCATCGCCAATCCCGCCGATTAAGGTGTCGCGCCCCCCCTCTCCGATAAGGGTATCGTTGTTATCACCACCAAAGAGGGAGTCATCGCCAATCCCGCCGATTAAGGTGTCGCGACCAAGATCCCCGAGGAGGGTATCGTTGTTACCACCACCGAAGAGCGAATCGTTGTCATCACCCCCAATAAGCGAATCGTTACCAAGACCACCAAAGAGTGTATCACGCCCGGTATTGGTCGGACCGGTAAAATTCCCGCCAAAAAGCGTGTCATTGCCAAGGCCGCCAAAGAGGGAATCATTGCCCGGCCCACCAGTGAGTTGGTTATTACCTGACCCCGCAATCAAGGTGTCATCACCACCCTCACCATCCATGAACGCTTGTCCTGAAAACCCTGATGCATCAAATAGGTCGTTGGTGCTATTGCCAAAAATGCTGATCTGTTCGATGCTACTGATGGTGTCGTCGCCATCTGCAGAAAGCAACGTATCTGTGATCATTACCGTCGAGCCGAGACCCGGGCCCGAGGCCGCAGCGAAGTCCGTACCTGTGCCACCGTCGATCGAGTCGTTACCCCCTAGGCCTTCTAAGAAGTCATTGCCAGCATTTCCGAGAATGGTATCGTTGTCAGGACCTCCTATGATGAAGTCGCCGGAGGGCTCTAGGTTGGCACCACAGAGGGAGTCATTGCCAGCCCCACCGTCCAGGTTTGTGAAGGGACTGGATGGGAAAATAGAGCCGGTGACACCCGTTAGGTCAACGGTATCGTTGCCGCCGCCGCTATTAATTTGGATAGACGTGATGCTGCTGGCCGCAACCGGGGAACTGCCATTGAACACTTCCATGCCGTTCACGATCACGTTTCCGCTGGTATTGGCACCAACAATGATGTTGTCGGCTGCGTCGTCACCTGTGATGGAAAGGGTACCACCTGCAGCAGAAACCGTAATGGCTTGTGCGGCTCCGCTCTCAATAATTTGCTCAGTCGTTGCCAAGCCGGTCTCTGCAGGTGCTGTTACCGGGAGCAACAAAGCCGTCCCGAGCGCAACGGCCGCGCTTGCAGTCACCAATCGCTGCCGCCCGCTGCGTTGCGTCCGAGGGTACCGCGCGACATCCCGCGCGAACGTGCTATCGACGCGGCCTTCTATGAACCACTGTCGTGTTGCGTGGGCTATGCGCTGCTGCAACACCGCATGCTGTGGCAATGCATTGCGGGATGGCACGACGACCACAGCGCTGTGCTTAGCCAAATAGTGGCGCTGCCACGCGTGCAACGAAGGCGTCGGGCGGCGCGATCCACTTTCGACGAGACATAAGATAGGGTGCTTGAATGCGGGGCCACGGTAGTGCAAGAGCGATGCCGCTGAGCCGTATACAACCAGGCCAGCCAAGTCAGCTAATGCAGGCGTATGCAACACCTCAAGACCTGTTGTACTACCCAACATGCCGATGGGCTGACGAGCGAATGCAGCTTGCCCACGGAGCCATCCCAAGGCATCTGTAAGAGATGCCGTATTGTCAGTCGCAGCGGCTGCATTGTTTCGCATTAGCACAAGCGTTCCCCAGCCTGCCCGATGAAAGTCAGCCAAGAAGGCATCTGCAAGCGGCTTGTGTACATCAACAACGATCCAGCCAACAGGATACTTCGGGAACGTCAAGCTACCACGCGTTGCTTGCGAGGCGGCATGGAAAACAACGCTGTGATGTGTGTAAGATGAGACAGGATCAACAGCGCGGTTCGTGGGTGACGAGTTGGGCTTCATGAGAACCTAGAGGGCTTGGGGTGCGCAGGTGTAGATATGTCCAACCGAGCCTTCAATCGAATTGGCACGCAATAGATATGCACGTCAACGGCAACCAAGGCACAGTATGCAGCTCAAAAAAGCAAGTGACCTTGCGAAGACAGATGGGCAGATGCGAGAAGACCCACTACACGACGGTCACTTTTTTCCTCATCACATTCGATGTGTCACACCATTAAGGCATGCTACACACGACTTTAACTTTATACAAATTCTGATCGTTTTTAGCAAGACAGGGGGTCACCTATTGCCTACCATCGATCGTACTTGGAATCGATTCGGCGTATTTTGGCGCGCGAATTATCCAGCGACATCAGGGTTTGGGTTGATGACGAACCTTAAAGCGCCACACGCTGTTATCGGGGTATAAGTCATACCGCAAGTCGAGGTGTTCAACCTCTAAAAAGCCCGCATTCTGCCGTGCAGGCTTGTACACGTCGAACGTCTTCATCAAACCCAATGTAGCTGCGCTTTCGAGTGGGCCGAAGAATGCAGCACTGCCATCCAAGAAATAGGACTGCTCAGCCCAGTGCGCCATCTGCCACGCATTCAGGAAGAAGCAGCCGAATGTGGGTTGTTGACGCGCTCGAAGGTAAGCGTCTGGCCCATCAAGGTAGCCGTTCGTGTGGGGTAGTGCGTCATGTCCTGAAACTGAGTGCTCATGGTGGTATCAACGGGTGGCCCATCCATGTACACCTTGTGAAACGATGGCGCAACCATGCGCTCGTAGCGATTAGGCTGAAGCACGGCGTGATCGCCGGCAAAACCGGTGAACCATGTCAGCTTCTGAAAAAAGAGCGGGTCGAACAGATGAATATCGTCTTCTAGGTAGCCGTAGTAATCGTATTGACCAAGGCCATCGCGTAGGATTTCGTGGCAGGTATACCCTAGCAGTTGCGGCGCCCGCGTACTGGCGACTCGTTCGTACAATGCAGTGGGAAGCCCCTCGAGCACATGCGCGTCGCCATGAACGCATACGACGATAGTTAGCTCATGGCCATACGCGCTGTTAACAGCATGAACGTATCGCGAAGGTCCATCGAGGATACCTTGCTTATCAGCACCATAATGATGGTGAAGGGCCAAGATGCAACGCAGTAGCGCTGCTTGCCGTGCGGCAGCAGCACCCTTCCGGCGCGAGCCATGAAAACCAATGCGGTCTGCGCGATAATAATGAGGTATAGTGAGCAGAATGCGCATGGCTGGGGTCGAGTTTGAGGCAGGTATAGACCTATTGTTTGACTCACTTAGGTGAGGCATACCGCATGGCCAATATCACGCCGTGCGGCACGCGATGCAAGTTGGCAAAGATGCCGCTGGAAGGTCTATCTTGGCACGAGCTATCTTGCGCCTCCCTCTCCACGTTCATCATGTTGCCTGTCCCATATGTTTCCCTACTGGAACGACATCATTGCACCGATCCTTGCTGCGTTGCAACCTAAGGTGGTCGTCGAAGTTGGAGCTGAACTCGGGCAAAACACGCGGAACCTGCTCGACTTTTGCGAGGCGCATGAGGCTACGCTTCATACGATCGACCCAGCACCGCAGTTTGATGTCATTGCATGGGAAGCACGCTATGGTGAGCGGTTCGTGTTTCACGAGGGTCTTAGCTTAGATGTGCTGCCCTACCTGCCCCCCTGCGAGGTGGCCTTGCTCGATGGCGACCACAACTGGTACACGGTTTTCCACGAGTTGCAGGCCCTCGCCCAGCGTAGCGCCGTTGCTGCCCGGCCGTTCCCCCTCGTCTTTCTGCACGACATCGACTGGCCCTACGGACGGCGCGACCTGTACTATGCGCCCCAGACCATCCCGGAAGCCTATCGGCACCCGTATGCACGGCAAGACGTACGCCCCGGCCAAGCAGCCTTAGTTCCAGTCGATGACGCTACGCTTGCTCACGCGCATGCCCACATCGAAGGCGGCCCACGCAATGGCGTACGGACAGGCATTGAAGATTTCATAGCAACCACAACCGAGG